>JACRNP010000174.1 GCA_016234845.1 Deltaproteobacteria bacterium
GACATCGGGAAGGCGGTCGCCCACGGGGTCGAAGGGCCGCATGCGCTGATCGGCGCCGACCTGGCGCGGAAGTACGGGGAGTCCGCCCGGATCGTACACGCGATCGGGGCGCACCACGAGGACGAGTCGCCGAAGGACATCCTGCCGATCCTGGTCCAGGCCGCGGACGCCCTCTCCGGCGCCCGCCCCGGCGCACGGCGGGAGATGCTCGCCAACTACCTGAAGCGCCTCGAGGACCTCGAGGCGATCGCGAAGTCGTTCGCGGGGGTGGAGAAGTCGTACGCGATCCAGGCCGGCCGCGAGGTGAGGATCATCGTGGACAACCAGAAGATCGGCGACGACGCGGCGACCATGCTCGCGCGCGACATCGCCAAGAAGGTCGAGACGGACCTGTCGTACCCCGGCCAGATCCGCGTGACCGTCATCCGGGAAACCCGCGCCGTGGAGTACGCGCGATAACATGTGGGTCCTGTTTCTCGGAGACGTCGTCGGCAAGCCCGGCCGGAAGGCCGTGGCGGAGTTCCTGTCGCGCCTCCGGAACGTCCGGGACGTCGACCTGGTGATCGCCAACGGGGAGAACCTCGCCAGCGGGATGGGGATGACGGAAGCCTCGGTACGAGAGATGTTCGACGCCGGGGTGGACGTGCTGACCGGCGGGAACCACGTCTGGGACAAGAAGGAGGGGGCGCCCCTGGTCCGGTCGGACGAACGGATCCTGCGCCCCGCGAACTATCCGCCGGGCGTGGAGGGGCGGGGCTGGGGCCTCTTCCGGGGCCGCAGCGGCACGCCGTACGCGGTGGTCTCCCTCATCGGAAGGGTCTTCATGGGCGGGTACGACTGCCCGTTCCGGTGGGCCGACGCGGCGCTCCCCGAGATCCGGAAGTCGGCCGCCTGCGTCGTGGTGGATTTCCACGCGGAGGCGACCTCCGAAAAGCGGGCGCTCGGGCTGTACCTCGACGGAAGGGTGTCGGCGATCGCCGGAACGCACACGCACGTCCAGACCTCCGACGCGGAACGGCTTCCGAAGGGGACCGGGTACATCACCGACGCGGGGATGTGCGGCCCCCGCGGATCGATCATCGGGATGGACCCGCAGGGGGTTCTCCGTCGGTTCCTCTTCCAGGTGCCCACGCGGTTCGAGGTGGCGTCCGGGGAACCCGAGGCGTCGGGAGTGTTCTTCGACCTGGACCCGGGGGACGGCGGGTGCCGCGCGGTGCAGCCGTTCCGCATTTCCGAAACGACGATGAGAGGTAAGGAACCATGGAAGACGTTCTCCGGTCCTTGAGGCGCGGCACGGTCGAGGTGATCTCCGGGGAGGAGCTGTCCCGGAAGGTCGCCGCGTCCTCGAGGGAGAAGCGGCCGCTTCGCGTCAAGGCGGGTTTCGATCCCACGGCGCCCGACCTCCACCTGGGGCACACGGTGCTGATCCAGAAGCTGAAGCACTTCCAGGAGGCGGGACACCAGGTGGTCTTCCTGATCGGGGACTTCACCGGCATGATCGGCGACCCCTCGGGGAAATCGGAGACCCGGAAGGCGCTCACGCGGGAGGACGTCGACCGGAACGCGGTCACGTACAAGGAGCAGATCTTCAAGATCCTCGACCCGGACCGGACCGAGGTGCGGTTCAACTCCGAATGGCTCTCCCCCCTGCGCATCGAGGAGATGGTGCGGGTCGCCGCGCAGATGACCGTCGCACGGATGCTCGAGCGGGACGACTTCCGGAAGCGGTACGAGGAACAGCGCCCGATCTCGATCCACGAATTCCTCTACCCGCTGTTCCAGGGGTACGACTCCGTGGCGCTGCGGGCCGACGTGGAGTTCGGCGGGACGGACCAGAAGTTCAACCTCCTCGTGGGACGCGACCTGCAGCGGGCGTACGGCCAGGAGCCGCAGGTGGTCATGACCACGCCGCTGCTGGTGGGGCTCGACGGGGTGAACAAGATGAGCAAGAGCCTCGGCAACTACGTCGGGATCACGGAACCGCCGGAGACGATCTTCGGGAAGCTGATGTCGATATCCGACGACCTCATGCTTTCCTACTACGAGCTGCTGTCCGACATTCGCGTCGCGGAGCTCGCCGCCTTGAAGGCGGGGATCGCCGACGGATCCCGCCACCCCATGGAGGCGAAGGTCGCCCTCGCGCGCGAGCTGGTCGCGCGCTTCCACGGGGCGGGGGCCGGACGGGAGGCGGAGGAAGGGTTCCGGAAGCGGTTCACCGCGCGGGAGTTCCCCGCCGACGCGCGAAGGGTGGACGGGAAGACGCTGGGGGAAGCACCCGACCTGGCCACCGTGGTGTCCCGCGTGTCCGCCTCGTTCAACACGAAGTCCGCCGCGCGCCGCCTGATCGCGCAGGGGGGGCTGGAAGTGAACGGGGAGAGGGCGTCGGACCCCGCCGCGGCCCTCGCGGGAAAAGGCGATATCCGCTTGAAAATCGGCAAGAAGGAGTTCGTCGTCCTGTCGTTTTGACGGGCGCCGCCGGGGCGGCGGATTTTTCCCTTGCAAGAGGATTTCGCCTCGGATATATTCTCGTCTCCCGTAGCGGTAAGCGCTCCCCGCGGGGCGCGGCAAACGGCAAATTCGGGAAAAAACATCTTGACATGAGATGTATGTTTTCGTAGATTAGCAAGTCTGCCCGCGAAGAGGTAGCCGCGGCCGGGAATCACCGGATCTTTGAAAACTGAACAGGGAATGCGAAGCGCGTACGGATCTTTTGGTTTTTCCCGCTTATCGCAAATAAGTGGAGAGTTTGATCCTGGCTCAGAACGAACGCTGGCGGCGTGCTTAACACATGCAAGTCGAGCGAGAAAGGGGGGGGGCAACTCCCCTGAGTAAAGCGGCGCACGGGTGAGTAACGCGTGGGTAACCTACCCCTCGGCGGGGGATAACTACTCGAAAGGGTGGCTAATACCGCATGAGACCACGGGGTCCTCGGACCCTGAGGCCAAAGGTCGCACCGGCTTGCCGGTGCTGTCACCGGGGGATGGGCCCGCGTCCGATTAGCTAGTTGGCGAGGTAACGGCTCACCAAGGCTACGATCGGTAGCTGGTCTGAGAGGATGATCAGCCACACTGGAACTGGAACACGGTCCAGACTCCTACGGGAGGCAGCAGTGAGGAATATTGCGCAATGGGGGAAACCCTGACGCAGCAACGCCGCGTGGGTGAAGAAGGCCTTCGGGTCGTAAAGCCCTTTCGGACGGGACGAACGCTCCGCGGTGACAAGCCGCGGAGTCTGACGGTACCGTAGGAAGAAGCACCGGCTAACTCCGTGCCAGCAGCCGCGGTAATACGGAGGGTGCAAGCGTTGTTCGGAATTACTGGGCGTAAAGCGCGTGTAGGCGGCCCTGTAAGTCAGATGTGAAAGCCCTCGGCTTAACCGGGGAAGTGCATCTGAAACTGCTTGGCTTGAGTACCGGAGAGGGAGGCGGAATTCCCAGTGTAGAGGTGAAATTCGTAGATATTGGGAGGAACACCGGTGGCGAAAGCGGCCTCCTGGACGGATACTGACGCTGAGACGCGAAAGCGTGGGGAGCAAACAGGATTAGATACCCTGGTAGTCCACGCCATAAACGATGGGCACTAGGTGTAGGGGGTATCCACTCCTCCCGTGCCGAAGCTAACGCATTAAGTGCCCCGCCTGGGGAGTACGGCCGCAAGGTTAAAACTCAAAGGAATTGACGGGGGCCCGCACAAGCGGTGGAGCATGTGGTTCAATTCGACGCAACGCGA
>JACRNP010000175.1 GCA_016234845.1 Deltaproteobacteria bacterium
GGCACAGGGGGTGGTTCGGGAATTCACGGACCACGAGCTCCCGCTGGATGCGAAGGGAAACGAGATCCACACCCTTTCCGCGGCGTTCCATCGAATGGTGGAGGAGATCAAGACCCACATCTCCGAGCGGGAGAAGGCCGAGCGGGCGCTCCGCCGAAGCGAGGAGCAGCTGCGGCAGTCCCTGAAGATGGAAGCGGTCGGCCGCCTGGCGGGGGGCGTCGCGCACGACTTCAACAACCTCCTTACGATCATCAACGGGTACAGCGACGCGCTCCTCCGACGCCTCGGAAATACCGACCCGGTCCGGCGGGAGATCGGCGAGATCCAGCGGGCCGGGGAGCGGGCCGCCACCCTCACCCGGCAACTCCTGGCGTTCAGCCGGCGGCAGGTGCTGAAGCCGCAGGCGATCCGGCTGAACGACGCGGTCATCAGCCTCGGCTCGATGCTGCGCCCGATCATCGGCGAGGACATCGAGATCTCGACCTCCCTGTGCGGGGAGCTCTGGACCGTGCGGGCGGACCCGAACCAGGTCGAGCAGGTGGTGCTGAACCTCGTCGTCAACGCCCGGGACGCCATGCCCTCGGGGGGATTGCTCTCCATCTCCACCGCAAACGTCTCCCTCGACGCGCCGGACGACGGAGACGGGGGCACGATCCCGCCGGGGCGCTACGTGCGGCTCGAGATCACGGACACCGGGTGCGGGATGGACGACGAAACGGTCGCGCACATCTTCGAGCCGTTCTTCAGCACGAAGGAACAGGGGAAAGGGACCGGATTGGGGCTGGCCATGGTGCACGGGATCGTGATGCAGAGCGGCGGGCGGATCCGCGTGCGGAGCGCTCCGGGCCGGGGAACGACGTTCGCGATTTACTTTCCGATGGTCGACGAGGATGTGCCGGGCCCCGACGAGGCACCGGTGGTCGCGGCGCTTGCCGCCGATACTCCCCGGGGGACGGAGAACGTCCTCGTGGTGGAGGACGAGGAGATGGTCCGGGAAATGGTGCAGGAGGCCCTTCTTAGCGACGGCTACTCGATCGTCTCGGCGGGCAGCGGCGCCGAGGCGATCCGCATCGTGGAGCGGCACGAGGGGCCGATCGACCTTCTGCTCACCGACCTCGTCATGCCCGGAATGAACGGGATGGAACTGTCGCGACGGCTCCTGCCGTTGCGGCCGGAAATGAAGGTGCTCTACATGTCCGGATACTCGAAGGAGGCGATCCCCCGGTTCGGCGGAATGGGGGAAGGATCGGTTTTCCTCCAGAAACCCGTCACCCCCTCCATCCTCTCGCGCAAGGTGCGCGAGATCCTCGACGCCCCGGCGAATCCGCGATAAAAAGGACGGATGGGGCCTGAGATACAAGGACGAGGGACGGGGGAGCGGATCGCGGGCGGCGGGCCTTCGTGGGCGGCGCTGCGGACGAGGGCCCGGATTCTCGACGGGATCCGTTCGTTCTTCCGCGGAAGAGGTTTCCTGGAGGTCGACCCCCCGATCGCGCAGGCGTACTCGAACATCGACCCCAACATCCACCCGGTGACGATCTCGGACGCGACCGGGGCGTCCGGACAATTCTACCTGCACACCTCCCCCGAGATCGCGATGAAGAAGCTGCTCGCCGCCGGGTCCGGCGACATCTTCTACCTCGGCAAGGTGTTCCGCGACCGGGAAGGCTCCCCGCTCCACTCCCCGGAGTTCACGATGCTGGAGTGGTACCGCGTCGGCGGATCCGCGGGAGACCTGATGCGGGACGTCGAGGAGCTGTCCCGCGCACTTTCGTCGATGGTGAACGGCCGCGAGGCGGTCGTGCGCGGAGGCCGTGAGATCCCGCTTTGCCGCCCGTGGGAGCGGCAGGAGCTGTCCGTCGCGTACCGGGAGCTCCTGGGAGCGGAGATGACGGACGCGGCGGGACTCCGGGCGGGGCTGTCCCGGCTGGGTTTCCGTCCGGGCGCCGACGAATCGTGGGAGGAGCTGTTCTTCCGGGCGTACCTCGAGGTGATCGAGCCCGATGCCGCGGAGCGCGGGACCTGCTTCCTCACGGGGTACCCGGCGGCGCTGGGAGCGATGGCGCGCCGGCGGGAGGACGACCCGGACGTCGCGGAGCGGTTCGAGGGTTACTTGGGCGGCGTGGAGATCGTCAACGGGTACGAGGAGCTGACGGACGCCGCCGAACAGGAGGAGCGGCTGGCGGCGCTCGCGGAGCGGCACCGGCGGCTGACCGGCGCGGCGCTCCCGGTGGATCCCGGATTCCTCGACGCCCTCCGGCACGGTCTGCCGGCCTGCTCCGGCGCGGCGCTGGGCGTGGACCGCCTCGTCATGCTCCTGCTGGGACGGGACGCGATCGCGGACGGGATGTACCGGTGAACTCCTCCGCCGTCCTCCTCTTCGTCCTCTCCTTCGGGCACATGTGCACGGACATCGTGCAGGGGGCGCTCCCCGCGCTCCTCCCGTTCCTGAA
>JACRNP010000176.1 GCA_016234845.1 Deltaproteobacteria bacterium
AAGGTGTACGTCGAGCGGCCGTTCTCGGTCTTCGAGCTCGACTTCGAGGAGAACCTCCGGATCGTGCGCCAGGTGCACCGGTACGGGAAGCGGCTGGCGTTCCCTTCCACCTCCGAGGTGTACGGGATGTGCGCCGACGCGGAGTTCGACGAGGAAAAATCCCCACTGGTGCTCGGGCCGATCTCGAAGGAGCGGTGGATCTACTCGTGCAGCAAGCAGCTGCTGGACCGGGTCATCTGGGCGTACGGGCGCCAGGGCCTTTCCTTCACCCTGTTCCGTCCGTTCAACTGGATCGGGCCGCGGCTGGACTCGATCGAGACGGCGAAGGAGGGGAGCTCCCGGGTGGTGACGCAGTTCATCGCGGACCTGTACCTGGGCGAGCCGATCCGGCTCGTGGACGGCGGCCGGCAGCGGCGCTGCTTCACCTACGTGGACGACGGCATCTCGGGGCTGATGAAGATCCTCGAGAACCGGGGCGGGTGCGCGACGGGGCAGATCTTCAACCTCGGGAACCCGAAGAACGACCACTCCATCCGGGAGCTGGCGGGGATGCTGCGGACACTGTACGCGAAGCACCCCCGGAGCCGCGGGAAGAAGGTCCCGCCGATCGTCGAGGTCGACTCGAAGCGGTTCTACGGCGAGGGGTACCAGGACATCCAGACGCGGACGCCGTCGATCCGCCGCGCCCAGGAGCGCCTGGGGTGGGCCCCGAAGGTCCCGATGCGGGTCGCGCTCCGGAAGACGCTCGACGCGTTCCTCGCCGAGGCCGACGCCTCCCGCAGGCGGCGGTAGGAATGCGGCCAGGGCGGGCACGCAACAGTTCATACGCTGCGTTCCTCGCGGGGGGCTTCCTCTCGGGGACGTTCGCGACCTTCGCCCGCTCACTGCGGGTTCCGCTCGACGCAATTTCCGCCTCGCTCCACACGCTGCCCCACCGGGAGAAACCGTATCGGTGGGGTACCCTTCCAGCGGGAAGTACAGGGCCCCCTGCCCCGCAACAAGCTCCGCGCCGGCGGGGTACCCCCGCGGAGAAATGCCTCGGGGGCACGAGGAACCCCCCGCTGCGTCACTCCGCGCAATGATGGGAGTAGCCGCCGACCGGATCCTCGCGCTGAAGGTCGACGTCGACACGCGGCGCGGGATGGAGAAGGGGGTCCCGTCGCTCCTCGGCACGCTCGCCGCCTTCCGGGCGCCCGCCACGTTCTTCCTCTCGTTCGGGCCGGACAACTCGGGGAGGGCGATCTTCCCGATGATCCGGAACCCCCGATTCCTTGCGAAGATGCTCCGGACCAACGCCCCCGGGCTCTACGGGTTCCGCACCGCCCTCTACGGCACGCTCCTCCCGGCTCCCATGATCGCCTCCGCCCTTCCCGGGCTGTGCCGCGAGATCGAGGCTTCGGGGCACGAGGTGGAGTTCCACGCGTGGGACCACCGATCGTGGCAGGACGACCTTCCGCGGAAGAGGCCGGAATGGATCGGCGACTGGTTCGACCGCGGGCTGGAAGCGTACGAGCGGTGCCTGGGGCATCGCCCACGGGCGTTCGGCGCTCCCGCCTGGCTTCTCACGGACGACGCGGTGTCGGCGATCGCCGGACGTCGATGGGAGTACCTGAGCTGCACGCGGGCCGCAGCGCCCTTCATCCTGGAGGGGACGGGGCTGGTCGAGGTGCCCTCGGACCTGCCGTGCCTCGAGGAGGTCGGGGGAAGCGGGGGGGCCGGGCCGATTCTCTCCGCCCTCGACGCCGGGGGGGTCCACGTCCTGGCGGTCCACGCCGAGGCGGAAGGGGGGATCTGGCGCGATGCGTTCATGAAGCTGCTTCACGGCGCCTCGGAGCGCGGGTATCGGATCGTTCCGCTGTCCGCCGTGAGCGATCGCGCGCGAAAGGGGGAGCCTCCCGTCCGCCCGTTCCGCTCCGCCCTGCTGCCCGGGCGGGCATTCCCCTGCGCCGTCTGATCCTCCCGATAATTTCCGCTTTTTTGTAGCAAAACATCGTTTTCCGGATAAAATGTTCCTTTGTCGACGGTTTGGAGGGGGAATGGTGAAGCTTCCGGAACTCAAGATCGGCCGGTTCACGGCCACGGTGCCCATCGTGCAGGGGGGGATGTCGGTCCGCGTTTCCACGTCGTCGCTGGCGGCGGCGGTGGCCGAATGCGGCGGAATCGGCACGATCGGCGGCTCCGGGATCCCCATCGACGAGCTTGCGGAAGACATCCGCAAGGCGAAGCGGATGACGCGCGGGGTGGTCGCGGTCAACATCATGTTCGCCGTCAAGCAGTTCATGGAAGTCGTCAAGGCGTCCATCGACGCCGGCGTGGACATGATCGTCACCGGGGCGGGATTCTCCCGGGATGTCTTCAAGGTCGGGAAGGAGCACAACGTCCCGATCGTCTCCATCGTCTCCTCCCCGGAGTTCGGGAAGCTGGCGGAGCGCAGCGGCGCGGACGCGATCGTCGTGGAGGCGAAGGAGGCGGGGGGGCACCTGGGAACCGACCGTCCCCTGCGGGAGCTCTTCCCCGAGGTCCGCAAGGTGGTGAAGAAGGTCCCGCTGATCGCCGCCGGGGGGATCACCGACGGCTACGACATCGCCGAGATGATGGGGAAGTTCGGCGCAGACGCGGTTCAGCTGGCGACCCGCTTCGTGCTCACGAAGGAGTGCGACGTGGCCGACTCCTTCAAGAGGAAGTACCTGTCCGCGCGCGCGGAGGACGTGGTCCTCATCGACTCGCCCGTGGGGCTGCCGGGCCGCGCGATCCGGAACCGGTTCGTCGAGCGGCTGTTCGGGGGCGGAGACGTCTACGACGGGGAGTGCCGCCGCGGGTGCCTGAAAAGCTGCAGCCACAACTTCTGCATCATCGACCGGCTCGACCTGTCCCGGAACGGCGACACGGAGGAGGGACTCGTCTTCACCGGCGAGAACGTCTGGAAGATCAAGGACGTGCCGAGCGTCCGGGAACTGATCGACCGCCTCGTGGCCGAGGCGGAAAGCGTCTACACCCCGGCTACCGCCTCCGCTTGAGGAGCGCGGCCACGGCCGCGGTCGACAGCGCGCACGCGATCCCCGCCGAGGCGAACCCCGCCCCGTAGCCGAACCGCTCG
>JACRNP010000177.1 GCA_016234845.1 Deltaproteobacteria bacterium
ACGACTACACGGTGATCCCGAACTCGGTCGCGATCGTCACCAACGGCACCGCCATCCTGGGGCTGGGGGACATCGGCGCGGTCCCCGGCATGCCGGTGATGGAGGGGAAGGCGGTCCTCTTCGACGCCCTGGTCGGGATCAACGGGATCCCGATCCTCATCCAGAGCAGGGACACCGAGGAGATCATCCGGACGGTCGCGTCGATCGCCCCCACCTTCGGCGCGATCAAGCTGGAGGACATCAAGGCGCCGGAGTGCTTCGAGATCGAGGACCGCTTGAGCGAGATGCTCGACATCCCGGTGATGCACGACGACCAGCACGGGACCGCCGTGGTGGTGCTGGCGGCGCTGCTGAACGCCAGCAAGTACGTCGGGATGCAGGTGAAGAACGACACGGTGGGGATGGTCGGGCTGGGCGCGGCCGGGATGGGGATCTCGAAGCTCCTGATGGCGTACGGCGTCCGGAAGATGCTGGGGGGGGACATCAACCCGGTGGCGCAGGAGATCTTCGCGAAGGCGGGCGGGAAACCGGTCACGCTGGCGGAGATCATGGCGACCGCCGACATCGTCATCTGCACGACCGGCGTTCCGGGGCTGATCAAGAAGGAGATGATCCGGAAGGGCCAGGTGATCCTGGCGCTGTCCAACCCGAAGCCGGAGATCCCGCCCGACGAGGCGCGGGCGGCGGGGGCGTCGTTCGCCGCGGACGGCCGGGGCGCCAACAACGCGCTCGCCTTCCCGGGGCTGTTCCGGGGGGCGCTGAACGCCCGGGCGCGGAAGATCAACAACCGGATGAAGATCGCCGCGGCCAAGGCCATCAGCGCGTGCGCAACGGCGGGGGAGCTGGTTCCCTCGATCCTCGACCTGGAGATGCACGCGAAGGTCGCCGAGGCGGTCGAACGCGCCGCCTTCGAGACCGGCGTGGCCCGCCCGCGGTCGGAAGAGGTCGAGGAGACCTGATCCTTACGGCGACGGCTCCTTCCCCCTCCCTTTTTTCCGGAACATCAGCCAGACGAGGAACGCGAGCGCCGCGGCGGCGAACAGGATGACCGCCTTCCGGGGGGCCCACGACCGCTCCGCCAGGACCACCTGGCCGGCGATCGGGATCTCGATGTAGCGCACCGCGGGGGCGATATCGGGCGTGGGCATCTCGTAGGTGACCGCGACCGAGGCGGTCGCCGGGACCGTCTCCCCCGGCGGGAAGGCGAACTTCACCACCCGCGTCTCCTTCGGGCGGATCCGGTTGTCCTTCAGCACCTCGCGCGCGGACAGGAAGATGTCCTCCGCCCGGACCAGCGGCTTCCCGGTCCCGTCCCCCATCACCTTCTCGAACAGCTCTTCCCGGGTCCCCAGCGGGTTCCCCACCGTGTCGAACAGCGTCGCCGCCAGGCGGATCCGGTGCGTCGGGATGCCGGTGGGCGTGGCGTGGCCCACCAGCTCGTTCTTGAGGGTGACCGTCACGACGGCCTCCCTCCCGGACAGCACGAGGCGGGCGTGGACGGGGATCGCGCGGGACAGCCGCTCGCGGGAGTGCCCCCCCACCATCGCGTGGTCGACGGGCCCCTTCCCCTTCTTCCCGTCGATGAACCGCGCGTCGAACAGCTCCGGAAGGTGGCAGAACTGGCAGTGGACCCCGGTGCCGCGGTAGAAGCTCTGCTCCCATTCGCTCGCCGTGGTGAGGATCGGCGCGCCGAACTCGTTCCGGTACTCGTGGCACCCCGCGCAGAACTCGGAGGTGATGTGCAGGCGCGAGAACCGGAGCACGTGGGGGCTGTTGACGGAGCTCTTCTCCCTCGGCCCGAACTTGATCCCGGCCCGGGCCTTGTACCGGGGGAACGCGGTGCCGGGATTCATCGCCTCCACCGAGTGGCAGAAGTCGCACGTCACCCCTTCGCGGGAGAAGATGGCGGCCCGCGGATCTCCGGGGGCGAGCAGGAACCGCATCGGGTTGTGGCACTGCTCGCAGGCGAGGGTGCGTTTCGGGTTCGCGCGGCGGACGCGGTCGTACGGGAGCTGGAACGCGGGTTCGGTGTACGAGGAGGCGTGCTGGGACCCGGCCCAGGACCGGAAGATCTCGGGGTGGCACTCCATGCACACGGCGGCGGACTGGTAGGTCGCCATCGGGGACGCGCCGGCCGGAATCGCTGCGGCCATCGCGACCAGGATCGCGGCGGCGGTCGGTATCCTGGGCATGCCCGGCATTCTAACAGCCCGCCGCGGCGACGTAAACGTCCCCGCCCGCGGGGTTTCTGCTAGAATCCGGGGCTATGGACTTATCCTGGATCCGCGGCGCGCTGCTCGTCGTCTTCGGGTACCTGGTCGGCTCGGTCCCGTTCGGAATGGTGGTGGCGAAGGCGTTCGACCGGGGGGTCGACCTCCGGAACGCCGGCTCCGGGAACATCGGGGCGACGAACGTCGCGCGCACGCTCGGCAAGGGGGCGGGCGCGCTGACCCTGCTGCTCGACGCGGGGAAGGCGGTGTTCGCCCTCGCGCTCGCCCGGATGCTCCTCGGCGCGCCGGCGGACGTCTGGCTCGCGCTGGTCGGCGGGGCGGTGTTCCTCGGGCACATCTTCCCGGTGTACCTCCGGTTCAAGGGGGGGAAGGGGGTCGCGACCGCCCTCGGGGTCGTCGCGTTCCTCTCCCCGGTGACCGTCTTCGTGCTCGTCGTCCTCTTCATAGGCGTCGTCTACTTCACGCGGTACGTGTCGCTCGGGTCGCTCTGCGCGGCGGTCGGCCTGCCGGTCGTCATGGCCATCCTCGGCGGCCCGCGCTCCTACCTGAACCTGTCCCTGGTGATGGCGTTCCTCGTGATCTGGACCCACCGCGAGAACATCCACCGGCTCCTCGCCGGGCAGGAGAGCAAGTTCCGGCTGCACAGGGATTAGGCAGCCGCTGCCCAACCGGTGGGCAGCGGCGGGGAGCGGAGCATGCGCCCCGTTCGCCCGCGGCCGGCGCCCTCCCATCGATATCTCCCCGGATGCCAAGGACATTTTCCGGGGTTTCGCCCGGGACATCCCGCGGTTGCGCGGATATGGTACGCCCGTTGCTTCACCGTTCTCCAAGGAGGTGTCCCCATGAAGAAGATCGAGGCCATCATCAAGCCGTTCAAGCTGGACGAGGTGAAGGAGTCGCTGAACGACATCGGGGTCCAGGGGATGACGGTGTCGGAGGTGAAGGGGTTCGGTCGCCAGAAGGGGCACACCGAACTGTACCGCGGCGCGGAGTACGTGGTGGACTTCCTGCCGAAGATCAAGCTGGAGATCATCGTCCCCGACGACCTCGTCGCCCAGGTGGTCGAGGTCGTGGAGAAATCGGCGCGCACCGGCCGCATCGGCGACGGCAAGATCTTCGTCACGAACGTCGAGGAGGTCGTCCGGATCCGCACCGGCGAGCGCGGGCACGACGCCATCTGATCGCACGGGATATCGTCCCGATCCAACCATACCCCCAGGAGGGTCCGTAATGAACGCGAAGGAAACGCTGGCATTCGCCAAGAGCAAGGGCATCGAGATGGTCGACCTGAAGTTCATGGACTTCGTCGGCACGTGGCAGCATTTCGCCGTGCCGATCTACGAGCTGAAGGAGGACAGCTTCGAGGAGGGATTCGGCTTCGACGGCTCGTCGATCCGCGGGTGGCAGCCGATCCACGCCTCCGACATGCTGGTCATCCCCGACCCGGAGACCGCCGTGGTCGACCCGTTCATCACCCGTCCCACCCTGTCCCTCATCTGCAACATCGTCGACCCGATCACCAAGGAGAACTACACCCGCGACCCGCGCAACATCGCGCGGAAGGCGGAGGCGTACGTGAAGTCGACCGGAATCGCCGACGCCGCGTACTTCGGCCCCGAGGCCGAGTTCTTCATCTTCGACGACATCCGGTACGCCACGGGGTCCAACTTCGGCTACTACTACATCGACTCCGAGGAGGGGACCTGGAACTCCGGGCGCGAGGAGGGTCCGAACCTGGGGTACAAGCCGCGCCACAAGGAGGGGTACTTTCCCGTCCCGCCGACCGACTCGCAGCACGACCTGCGCGACGAGATGGTCCGCGTGATGGAGCAGGTGGGGCTGAAGGTGGAGGCGCAGCACCACGAGGTGGCCACCGCCGGCCAGGCCGAGATCGACCTGCGGTTCGACACGCTGGTCAAGGTCGCCGACGCGCTGCAGTGGTACAAGTACATCTGCAAGAACGTCGCCCGGAAGTTCGGGAAGACCGTCACCTTCATGCCGAAGCCGCTCTTCGCCGACAACGGCTCGGGGATGCACACCCACCAGTCGCTGTGGAAGGGCGGGAAGCCGCTCTTCGCGGGCGAGGAGTACGGCGGCCTCTCGAAGATGGCGCTGTGGTACGCCGGGGGGATCCTGAAGCACGCCAAGGCGATCTGCGCGTTCAGCAACCCCACGATGAACTCGTACAAGCGGCTGGTCCCCGGCTTCGAGGCGCCGGTGAACCTCGCGTACTCCAGCCGGAACCGCTCCGCCTCGATCCGGATCCCGATGTACTCGGCGTCGCCGAAGGCCAAGCGCCTCGAGTTCCGCACTCCCGACCCGTCGTGCAACGGCTACCTGTCGTTCGCGGCGCAGCTGATGGCGGGGCTGGACGGCATCCAGAACAAGATCGACCCGGGGCAGCCGCTGGACAAGGACATCTACGCGCTGTCGCCGGAGGAGCTGGCCGAGGTCCCGACCACGCCGGGGTCGCTCGAGGAGTCGCTCAAGGCCCTGGAGACCGACCACGAGTTCCTGCTGAAGGGGGACGTGTTCACGATCGACGTGATCGAGAAGTGGATCGAGTACAAGATCGAGGCCGAGGTGAACCCGGTGAAGCTGCGGCCGCACCCGCACGAGTTCTTCCTCTACTTCGACTGCTAGGCGGATCGAAAGGGATTCACCGCACCACGGGGGGCCCCGGCGACGGGGCCCCTTCGCTTTTTGTCCGGCGTCCTACGTCCAGCGCCCCGGGGCGTCCCGCCAGATGTCGCGCAGCGGCGGCATCATCTCCCAGAGGGTTCCGAAGAACAGTACGCCCAGGAGGAGGAGCAGCACGACGATCGCGACCGCCACCCGCGGCACCCAGGCGTGCACGCCGCCTTCGCGGGCCAGCCGCTCGATCCGCGCCGGGTCGTCGGCCGGGACCCCGGCGGAGAGGAGCGGCCGGGAATCGCGGACCATCCGTTCCACCCGCCGGAAGTAGAGGTAGTCGCCCGTGACCGCGCGGGCCACCGCCCAGAGCAGGGGGACGAAGAGGGTCCACCCGAGGGCGACGCTCAAAACGAAGTCGAGCAGCGCCCACCCGTACATCTTCCGGTAGAGGTACCACCACGTCCCGGCGAAGAACGCGGGCCAGTTCCACGAGAAGGCGAACCGGGTTTCCCCGTCGGCGCCGAACCGCTCGAACCGGCGGCGGTACGCGTCGGCCTTCGGCCCGACGCACGCCGCGATCTCCTCGCGCGTCGGCATGGACGCGCCTTGGGGATTCCACTCCATCGACCGCTCCCGGACCCTCCTTGTGCTGGATGCCGATGAAGGTATTATATAGGGCGATTCCACCCCGGGGGCACCCGTCGCATGCGGCGCAGCCGCGAGATCCTTCTCCTGTCGATCCTGGCCGCCGTCGTCGTGGGGGGGTGCTCGACCTCCAGGGGCGGGACGCTGGCGGTGCAGCTCACGTACCCGGAGCCCGCCGCCGCTCCGGCATCGGCGCACGCGACAGCGTCGCGGACGCCGTCCTACGCCACGCACCCGTCCAACCGGATCCTCATCCGGGTCCTCGCGCCCCACTTTGCCCCGATCGAGCGGTGGTTCGACCGGTCGGCGGGAAGGGGGGAGATCGGCGGCATCCCTCCCGGGACCCGGATCACGGTGGAGGTCGACGAATACGACAACACCGCGGTGACCCTCGGCACGAACGCGCCGCTGCTGGGCCGCGGCTGGTTCAACGGGATCACGCTATCGGCGGGGGAGACGAAGACGGTCCCGGTCCCGATGTACGCGAAGGGGACGATCGTCACGGTCTGCGGCGCCCCCGCGTCCGGCGGCGCGGGCACCCCGGGCGACACGGGGGACGGCGGCCTGGACAACGAGGCGCTGCTCCGGAATCCGGCGGCGGTCAAGGTCGGGCCGGACGATACGATCTACGTTTCAACCTTCACGACGAGTTACGGCCGCGTCCGGGCGGTCGACCGGTACGGTTATATCTCCCACTTCGCCGGGAGCGGGGCTCATGGGACCATCACCCCCGGAACGGCGGCCGCTTCCTCCCCGATCGACGCGGTGTCGGACATCGACCTCGACCCGTCCGGAAACGTCTACCTGTTCAACTACTGGAACCAGATCATCCGGGTGGACAACGGGGTGGTGGCAAGCGTTATGTACGACAACGGGGTAGCCAACCCGGCGGCACGGTTCGATCTCGCAGTCGTCAACGTGGACCTGGTCTACTTCGTAAACTACATCGACCGGCGCGTCTACCGTTTGGAAGGTACCTCGAAATCCGAATATGTGGCCGACAACCAGCCGTACGACACCACGGAACCGATCTCGCGATTGAATTACCAGCTGCGGGCGCCATCGAGCATCGCCTACGCGTCGGTGGCCGACTCCCTGGTCTTCGCCGACACCGACAACGACCGGATCATGCGGATTTCCCTCGCGGACGGGAACATCTACTACATGGTCGGGTATCCGGGGGGGAGTTCATTTGTCGACAATCTTGATGCATCTGCGTTGACTTTGATTAGACCGAGAGTAGTCGACCACAACCCGATCTCGGGGAAAATCTTTTTCGTTGAGGGTGACAGCAACCGGGTGCTTTACACCGATTCCGTTAACAAGGTCCATCTTCTGGCTGGGGCAGGAGGGGCAGGGTTCTTCTCCGGCGACGGCGGCCCCGCGGCCGCCGCCCGCCTCAACGACCCCCGCGCGATCGCCGTGGACTCCCGCGGCAACGCCTACATCGCCGACTACGGCAACCACGCCGTCCGCATGGTCGTCGGCGGCGCCCTGCCGTAGCGGAGTAATGTTGCAGGAGCGTCCGGAGCAGGGGCGTCCGGCGGAGTCGCCGCAGGAGGGGGG
>JACRNP010000178.1 GCA_016234845.1 Deltaproteobacteria bacterium
CTTCGCCCTGATCGGCAGCACCGTGGGCGAGACGTGGACCTCTCTCACGGGGGGCGCCGACGGGCTGGTCTTCATGCCGCCGCCGCTGGACGTCGGCGTGGCGAAGCTGGACCTCATGGGCATCCGCACCACCTACCACCTGGTCCTGGCGGTCACGGCGCTCGCCTACCTCTTCCTCCGCCGGATGGTCGGTTCGCCGCTGGGGAAGGTGTTCGTGGCGATCCGGGAGAACGAGGAGCGCGCGCGGCTGATCGGCTACGACGTCCGCCGGTACAAGCTGCTGGCGTTCGTGATCGCGGGGGGGCTCTCCGGCCTTGCCGGGGGACTCTACACCCTCAGTCTGAAGTACGCATCGGCGACGTTCCTCCACTGGTCCATATCCGGCCACGCGGTGGTGTACACCATCGTGGGCGGGGGCGGAACGCTCGTGGGGCCGATGCTCGGGGCGGGGCTCATCATGTCGCTCGAACATTACCTGGTGAAGCTGCTGACCGCCACCGACCTCGTCGTCGGCGCGGTGCTGGTCTCGGCGCTCCTCTTCGCACCGAAGGGGATCGTCGGGTTCCTGCGCGGAAGGAGACGGTAGGTGGGCGGAAACGGCGCGATCCTCACGCTGGAGAAGGTGAGCAAGAGCTTCGGCGGGCTGATGGCGGTGAACTACGCCACCATGGAGGTGCGGAAGGGGGAGCTGCGGGCGCTGATCGGGCCCAATGGAGCCGGGAAGACCACGCTCCTCAACCTGATCACCGGGATCCACACGGCCACCTCCGGAAGGATCCTCTTCCGGGGGGAGGAGATCACGCGGCTTTCGCCGGACCGGATCTCCCACCGGGGGATCTCGCGGACGCTCCAGATCACGAGCCTGTTCTCCGGCCTCACCGTGTACGAGAACATCTGGGCGGCGGCGCAGTCCCGGAGGCGGTTCTTCAACCCGTTCGCCCGGCCGGAAGCGTGGTCGGACGTGCGGGAGAAGACCGACGAAATGCTGGAGCTCACCGGACTGGCCGACAAGGCGGGAACGGTCTGCTCGGAGCTCTCCTACGGCGACCAGCGGATCCTGGAGGTGGGGGTCGCGCTCAGCACCGCCCCCGAGCTGCTCCTGCTCGACGAGCCGACGGCGGGGTTGAGCACGCGGGAATCGATGGCCCTGGTGAAGAGGATGCGGACGATGCTCCGGGGACAGACGATCGTCCTCGTGGAGCACGACATGGGCGTGGTGATGGAGCTGTCGGACCGGATCACCGTGCTGCATTACGGGGAGGTGCTCGCCGAGGGGACCCCCGCCGAGATCATGGGGAACGACCGGGTCCGGAAGGTGTACCTTGGCAACTGACATCCTGAAGATGAGCGGCGTCTGCAGCTACTACGGCAAGGGGCAGGTGCTCCACGGCGCCTCGCTCTCGGTCCGGGAAGGGGAGCTGGTGGGGCTGGTCGGCCGCAACGGCGTCGGGAAGACGACCACCCTCAAGGCGGTCATGGGGATGATCCCGGCGCGGGCCGGTTCGATCGCCTTCCGGGGGGAGGAGCTGGCCGGGGTTCCCGCCTACCGCGTGCCGCGCAAGGGGATCTCCTACGTCCCGCAAGGGAGGCACCTGTTCCCGAAGCTGACGGTCCGGGAGAACCTCGAGATCGCTTGCGTGACGGGCAAGGTCGATCCCGCGAAGCTCGAGGAGATCTACGGCTACTTCCCGCGGGTGAAGGAGCGGCTGTCGCAGAAGGCGGGAACGCTCTCCGGCGGCGAGCAGCAGATGGTCGCCATCGGCAGGGCGCTGGTCGCGGATCCCGCCCTGATCCTGCTCGACGAGCCGACCGAGGGGCTGATGCCGCTGCTGGTCCAGGCGATCGCGGAGACGGTCCAGGCGATCAACGCGCGGGGGACCTCGATCCTGCTGGTCGAGCAGAACCTGAAAACCCTGAAGGAGATCTGCCACCGCATCTACATCATGGAGAAGGGCGCGGTGGTCTACGAGGGGACCCCTTCGGAGATCGACGCGGCGATGGATGTCCAGGAGAGGTACCTGAGTGTCAAGGTGTAGCCTGCGGGAGCGGCGCGGGATGGCGATCGCGGGGTTCGCGGGAGCCCTCCTGCTCGCGCTGCGCGTCCCCGCGCCGGCGGCGGAAGCCGTTGCCGTGGGAGCGCCGCGCGTCACGCTGAACGGGCAGACGCTCAACGTCACCTGGGACGAGATCACCAACGCCCCGCTGACCGTATCGGCCGTCGATTCCGACCTGATGGTGGTGAAGGGGATCGGGGAGATGGGGCGGGGCGAGGTCCAGGACATCGGTACCCTCCTCGTGAACAAGTACTGGAA
>JACRNP010000179.1 GCA_016234845.1 Deltaproteobacteria bacterium
CTCCACGATCACGGCCGCGATCCGCTTCCGGTTCCTCTCGAAGAGGCGGCGGACCGATGCCGCGTCGTTGAAGTTCGCGGTCAGCGTGTGCCGGGCCACCTCCGCGGGGACTCCGGGCGAGTCGGGCTGCCCGAAGGTGAGGACCCCGGAGCCGGCCTTGACGAGCATCGCGTCGGCGTGGCCGTGGTAGCCGCCCTCGAACTTGACGATCTTGTCGCGCCCGGTGTAGCCGCGCGCCAGCCGCACCGCGCTCATCGCGGCCTCGGTGCCGGAGGATACCAGCCGCACCTTCTCGATCGAGGGGAACGCCTTCCGGATGAGGTGCGCGAGGCCGACCTCTCCGGGTGTCGGCGCGCCGTAGCTCGTCCCCCGGCCCACGGTCGCCCGGATCGCCGCCACCACCTTCGGGTGCGCGTGACCCAGGATCATCGGCCCCCAGGAGCCGACGTAATCGATGAAGACGTTTCCGTCCACGTCCCGGACGGTGGCGCCCTTCGCCCTCTCGATGAACAGCGGCGTTCCTCCCACGGAGCGGAACGCGCGGACGGGGGAGTTCACCCCTCCGGGGATCAAGGTTTTCGCCAGCACGAACAACTTGCTCGAGGTCGTCGTCTTCAGTCGGGCCACGGAGGGTGCCTCCTCGGAAGGGGGATTCCGGTCTGGAAAGAGCGGTGATTGTACCGCCCCGGCCGTTGGCGTGTCAAGGTAAAGGGCGGGATTTCCGCGGCTTTTCGGTAAATCGCAAAACACGATTATAGAACGGCTTGACAGTGCGGGCCCCTCGAGGTAAGAATGTACGCTCCGTCGCACCACCTGTTTTATTTCTCCCCTCTCCGGGTTCTGGAAAAGGAGCAGACCGTTTGAGCGTCCGGGACAAGGAAACCATCGAAGGGCGGTTCGGCCCCCTCTGGTCCGGAAGGTCCGAGATCACGATCGCGGGGCGGGTCCGCACCATGGCCGACGTCAAGCGGTCGTTCGACCTGACCGGCGACGATATCCTCGCGATCGACCTCCACGAACTTCCCGGCGGGACGTTCGCCTTCCGCCACTACGACGGCGACGTCCGGTGCGTCGTCGTGTTCGTGTTCGACGCCGGGTTCGACATCCTCGAGGAGCACCGGGCCCACATCGGAGAGTGGCTGGGCGACCTGTACCACGAAACGGGGGCGCTGGCGTTCGACCCCGACGCCCTCCTCCACATCCTGCGGAAGAAGCTTAAGGAAGGTGGCGAATAGTGCGGGAGCGGACGCGGCGGTCGCCGGAAGGGTGCCGATGGGGATAACGTGCCGCAAGACGTCGGTCCGGGAATCCGCCGCGCAGTGGAACCTGGACGCGCTGGTCGACGCCCCCGGCGGGGACCTCTTCCCGTGCTTCGTTTCGGTCGTCTCCACCTACTGCACCGTACAGTCCACCAATACGAAGGAAGGCGAAGCCCTCCTCTCGGAGGTCTCCGGGGCCCTCGGCGCGGAACCGTCCTCCCCCCCCCAGACGGTGAAGGGCGGATCGTGCGGCGGGGAGGAGGAGGACGGGGATTTCCCTTTCACCGGAGCGATGGTGTCGGCCACCTGGGAGTACCCGAGGGAGCGCAGGGGCGATGTCGTGGCCGTGATCCGGGCCCTCTTCGGCGTGCCGGGGGAGGCCGCGTGAACTCCTACGTGGAGCTGGTCCGCCAGCGCCTCCGCGATCGCGCCGCCAACATCCTCGGAAACATGGACAAGTTCATGGAGCCGCAGCTCCGGTTCACGATGCGGATCTTCGGCGACTGCATCGACGAGGAGACGCGCGCGAAGATGTTCCAGGGGTACAGCGAACACATGTCGGAGCAGGAGCTCCGGCAGTTCGCGGGGGAGTTCGTCCCCGGGTACACCGATTACGCGGTGGCGGAGCTCGAGGAGAGGAAGCGGGACGGCGAGCGGTTCGACCCCCCTTTCCTCACGCAGGAGGAGTACCAGGAGATGTCGGTCCGGGAGAAATGGCCCCGGATCGCGGCCCGCCTGGCCGACGTGCCGTCGCTGCAGCTCCGGCGGGAGGTCGCCCGCGCCGCCATGCTGTTCCGGACGTACATGGTCGGCGACCCCGGGTTCAACGAGGGGGTCCTCGAATTCACCCTCTACTTCGATCTTCTCGAGCGGCTGCGCCACGTTCCGGACGCCTGGCTGCGGAAGTCCGCGGGTGAGAGCGCCTCCCGGGTCTGCGCCGCGGTGGAGGCCGGGGAAACGGAGG
This sequence comes from Deltaproteobacteria bacterium, assembly GCA_016234845.1. Classification (NCBI taxonomy): domain Bacteria; kingdom Pseudomonadati; phylum Myxococcota; class Myxococcia; species Deltaproteobacteria bacterium. The sequence continues at coordinate 2,224 of JACRNP010000179.1, forward strand.
AGGGAGAGCGGATCCTGCGGGAGGTCCGGACCCTGGCGGGCGCGGCCGCCGGCCTGCCCGCCGACCCGGAGACGCTGCTGGGCCCCCCGATGGAGAAGTACCCCCGGGAGGTCCCTCCGGAATACCGGTTGCGGGAGCTTCGGAAGACCCTCGCCGCGATGTCGCTCAAGGATCTGCGCCTTACCGCGATGGTCCACCTGGACCTGCTGACGGTCGAGGAGACCCGCCGGATCGTGGCCCCCTTCTTCGGGAAGTACCCCTCCTTCTTCGAGATGCCGTCGAAAGGGTTGCGGGAGCTGATCCTGGCGATCTCGGAGGATCTGGGCGACCGGTCGATCACCAGCTTCATCGAGCGGTACGGCATCGGCCGGATGGCCATGACGAAGCCGGTCGACTACATCGTATGGAAGCTGATGCCGGAGGAGGAGCGGGCGGCGGCGCTTCGCAGGGACAACGAGATGATGGATTCCGCGATGATGGCCCGCCACCTCGCCCGGTTCCTCCTTTCGGAGACCGAGAAGGATCTGTCGGACGCCGGGAAGCAGATCGCCCTCCTGACCGATCCGAGGTACGTCGGCGGCCACGGGGAGATCCTTAAGCGGTTGGGCGGGGAAGGGGGCGGCGAGCGGATCAAGCGGCTCTACGACGCCGTCACGGTCTCGTCGGTCCGGATGGCGGGGCAGCGGGGCGAGGATCGGGAGAAGACGTACCAGGCGATCCGCGCGGCGATCGCGGACGCCGCCGGGTTCGAGCGGCATGAGGACAAGGGGGAGGTGGCGGGGGAATGATGTTCGAATACATGGACCGAATGGTGATGTTCAAGGACACGCCGGAGGGGTTGACGGCAGACATGTCGTGGCTCAGGGAGGCCGGGGAGGACGGGTGGGAGGTGGTCTCCTCGATCCCGCTCATCGCCCCGAACCGGGACGGGATCGCCTACGGAACGGTGGGTTGCCAGATCCTTCTGAAACGGGTGAAGCGAACCCAGTAGAGGGGGATGATTCAAAATGCGTTTTACCTGTGAAAAAACGCTTGACAGGTGCGGGGCTGTCGCGGTATAAAATAAAACGCATTTATAAATCCACGCCGATGAATTCATGGAACCCCGTGATATTCGGCGGTTTTTTCCCTCCGCCATTACGGAGCATTCCGGGGGGAGGCGTTTCCCGATTCCATAAGGAAAGGGGGGTGATCGAAGCGGAAGAGCGGTGATTTCGCAAGGAACCGGGCAGGGAAACAGCTGGTTTATCGGCACGGGAGAAGACGTTCGAAAGCAAATTTCTAGAAGGAGGGGAAGCATGGCAGAATCTTGGCGCACCGAAAAGAAGCGGCCCAAAATCAAGGTCCTTCCCTGGCCCGCCATCCCCGCACCGACGGTGGACGAAGTGTATGCCGGTGTGGACGAGAAGCGGAAGGAGTACTCCCTCTGGGTGGAGTCGGCGGTCCGGCAGCAGTTCAACGCCGACAAGCCCGAGTCGCTGAACGGAATCCGCGTCCTGGACATGACCACGAACATGATCATCGGCCACTGGTGCTCCTCGCACTTCTCGGAGCTCGGCGCCGAGGTCATCATGGTCGAGCCGCCCGGCGGCGATCCGCTCCGGAAATTGACCCCCTTCGGCCGGGAAGAGTACATGTTCACCGCCCAGAACGGGGAGAAGTGCGGCGCGCGGTTCCTGGCCGAGGCCCGGAACAAGCTGTCCGTCACCCTCAATATCGATACCGACGAGGGACGCAACCTGCTGAAGGCGATCATCCCGCAGGTCGACATCCTCATCGAAAACTCCGCCCCGGGCCACTATGACAGCCTCGGGATCGGATATCGCCAGCTCTCCGAGATCAACCCGCGGCTGGTCTATCTCTGGGTCGGCCAGCGCGGCCAGTGGGGCCCCCTGAAGGATCAGCCCGGCGCGATGGACCCGGTCGCCCAGTGCTCCATGGGCTTCGTCCACGGCACCGGCGCACCCGTGTCGTTCGGCGGCACCCCGACCCGGTCGGGGTGGTGGCTGTGCGACCAGGTCGGCGGCACCTTCGCGGCGATGGGCGCGATGGCGGCCCTCTACGCCCGGGAGAAGTTCCTCGGGAAGGGGCAGTTCGTCGAGTGCACCGCGGCGGAAGGCGTCATCCGGATCATCGACTACAACTGGGGATGGAACGGGATGGACGGCTCGGTCCGGCCCCGCTACGGGAACTGGGACCTCGCCATCAACATCTACGCGGTCAACCCCTGCGCCGACGGCCAGATCATGGTGGGCGGCGGGCACGAC
>JACRNP010000180.1 GCA_016234845.1 Deltaproteobacteria bacterium
AGGTACAGGAGGCGCCCGTCGCCGGGATCGGGCAGGTCGACGACGCGGACGACCCCGGCCCACTCCGAATCCTCCGGGAGCAGCTCCGAGAGCCGGTTCCGCGCGTCCAGGAGGAACTTCGCGTTCAGGGCGCCCATCCCTCTCCCCGGGTGGACCGCCATGTACAGCATGTCGGCCTCCACCAGGTCGTTGAAGAAGTGGGTCCCCAGGGAGACGTCGGGCACGACGTCCATCCCCACCCCGACGATCTCGCAGACGACCGACGCCGTGTTGATCTCGGCGAACGAGACCGGCACCCCCAGGGAGGGGGTGCTCGTCCCCCACCGGCCCGGCCCCATCAGAAGGACGTTCGGGGGACCGTCCCGCCGCGGCGCGTGGACGATCCGGCCGATCAGCCGCGCCACCGACGGGCGGTCTCGGAGCGGCAGGGCGGAATATTTCTCCGGGTCCACGTAGATCACCCGGTCGATGAGCGACAGGGAGCTCGGCCCGATGATCGGCCCCCGGGTCGAAAGGAGGAGCGCGTCGCGCGCGATCCGCTTCGGCGGCTCGACGATGTTCCCCCCCTCCCGCACCTGCAGGGGCCGGCACTGCACGAGGTTGATCCGGCACCGTCCGTCGGGGAGGAAGTTCGCCGTGAACTCGGTGTCGACCGGGTATTCGTAGGCGTCCCGGAGGATCCCCAGCATCTCCCGCATCTCCCGGACGAACGACGTGTCGGTCAGGAGCCGCTCGAAGGTGAGCACCCACCCTTCCGCCCCCGGCCGCGCCTCGTCCCCCCGCCGGGACAGGGCGCTGCGCCGCGCAGCGTACAGGTCGATCGGCAGGTCGGGCGACGCCCCGGCCACGGCGTCGAACGTCTCCGACGAGAACCGGTTCGCCCGCAGGTCCAGCAGGTCGACCCGCCGCTGCGCGTAGCCGCCCGTCCCGCGGTCGCGCCCCGACTCCGGGCGGCGCAGCGGGGCGTTGAGCGCCACCATCCGGGTGTAGTCGTCGTCCGCGCGGTCGACCGCGCGCGTCCCCAGCCCGAACACCAGACGCAGCACCCCGGCCTCCGGTTCGATCTGCTCGCTCCAGACGTACGGGTTGTACGACAGCCCCACCCCCGCCACCTGCGGGTAGAACAGGTGCCCGTGGACCGCCCCCGACACGCGCTGGACGAGGATCGCCATCTGCTCGTCCCGGTCGATCAGCCCCCGGTGCGACCGGTAGAGGAGCGCCTCGGGGCTCATCGTGCTGGCGTACACGGTCCGAACAGCGGAAAGGAACGTCTCGAGCCGCTCCTGCGGGGAGCCCTGGTTCGGGCAGAAGACGCTGTCGTACTTCCCGGTGAACGCGTTGCCGAAGCTGTCCTCGAGGAGCGAGCTCGACCGGACGATGATCGGCGACTGCCCGAAATATTCGAGCATCGCGACGAACTGCTCGACGACGAAGGCCGGGAAGGTGCCGGTCAGGACCCGCTCCCGCGCCACCGAAGCGCCGTCCATGAACGAGGCGGCGTTCCGCTGCACGCGCCGCGCGCGCCAGCAGCCGTTCCGGACGAGGAACGTGTAGAAGACGTCGGTCCCGATGAAATAGGAGTCGTGCGTCTCCAGCCGCTCCTTCCAGCGCGGGTCGGTCTTGCGCAGGATCGCGCGGGCGAGGAGCATCCCGACCGACTTCCCCCCGATCAGGCCGGTCCCGATCATCCGCTTCCGGATGGCGAGCAGGTCGGACAGGTCGAGCCAGCGGGAGGCCAGCGCCACCAGCCGTTCGTCCCGGATGACCATCATCCGCAGGAGCCGCCGGAAGATCTCGGTCGCCTCCCCCTCCGGGCGGACGCCGAGCTGGACCTCCTCGAGGACCTCCCGCGCCTGCAGCAGCTTTCGGTCCCACATGTCGAGCGTCCGGGAGACGGCGTCGACGCGACGTTCCGTGAGATCCACCAGCACCTCCGACAGCACCGCGCTCTCGGTCAGGGGGCGGAACGTCCCGCTGTCCCAGACGTGCGGAAGGTACATCGTGGGCGAGTGGCGCTGGTCCACCTTCAGCGGGTGGACGTACAGCCGGTCGTCCCTCCGGAAGACGTCGATCAGCATCTGCGTCGTCCCCCGGATGGCGGAGACGGCGTCGAACGAGTGGCAGTCGCGGAAGAGGGCGAAGTAGGTGAACGTCTTCATGTCGTACAGGTACGGGCAGGTGACCATGAAGAAGTTGCCGAGCATCAGGTCGCTGTACCAGTCGGCGGCGAGATCAGAGAGGCAGTCGAAGACGTAGAAGGCGCCGCGCCCCGCCTCCTCGATCACCTTGTGGATCCGGTCGGTGAACGTCTCGAACCCGACCTCGGTGCTCAGCCGGTGGATCTCGGCGCCGATTCCTTCCGGCACCAGCTCGGGGTGGCGGGCGAAGCGGAAGTAGACCAGCCGCTTACCCTTGGAGAGGGCGTCGGAGACGAACGGCTCGACGAACGGGAGGTAATCCTCGACGACGTCCACCTGCCAGACGATGTTGTCGCCGGGGAGGAGCCCCGTGAAGACCCGGTCGAGACCCGGGAGTCCTGTGCTCGGAGTTTTTTTCACCGGTTCGATGGTACCACCGAAACCGCCCGGACAATCAGCGTATGCTCGCGATGAAACGTCCTTGCCGAAATCCCCGGATTGCGTGCTAATCTCGATCGATAGGCCATTGGTGCCACCGTTGAACCACGTGTGGAGGCAAATGCCCATGGCATTGAAGATTCAGGATTTTATCGATCTCGAACAGTTTCAACTGCTCCAGGATCGGTTGAATGAAATCTGCTCGTTTCCATCCTCGATAATCGATTGCGACGGTCACATTCTTACCGCCACCGCATGGCAGGACGTATGCACGAAATTCCACAGGAAAAACAGTGAATCCAGAAAAGAGTGTATCAAAAGCGATCGATATATCGCGAGTCACCTTCATGAGGCAAATCCGGCGGTCAGTTACCGATGCCCCCATGGCCTCATCGACAATGCCATCCCGATCATCATCGAAGGCGTTCATTACGGCAATTTTTTTACCGGCCAGTTCTTTTTGGAACCGCCGGACCTGGACTTTTTCAAGGCGCAGGCGAAGAGATATGGATTTGATGAGGAACCGTACCTGGAAGCGGTGAGGAAGGTGCCGATCTGGACCGAAGAAAAACTGAATAGCTACCTGCTTTTCATCAAGGGATTGATCGATGTCATTTCCGGAATCGGACTGAAGAATCTCAAGGAAATGGAAGCACGGAGGAGAATACAGGAAAGCGATGACCGACACCGGGCCATACTCCAGACCGCCATGGATGGCATCTGGAAGACGGATATGCAGGGGCGCCTGCTGGAAGTCAATGAGGCGTATTGCCGGATGAGCGGCTATAGCGCACAGGAACTGATGGAGATGCGCATTTCCGACCTGGAAGCCGTCGAAACGGCAGATAAAACGGCCGCTCATCTCCGGAAGGTCGCAGCGCAGGGCGAGGGGCGATTTGAATCCCGGCACCGCCGGAAGGATGGAACCATTTTTGACGTCGAAGTCAGCGTCCAGTACCGCCCCATCGAAGGTGGCCAGTTTGTGGCTTTTCTACGGAATATCACCGAGCAGAAGCACGCGGAGATGGAACTGCGTGAAAGTCAGGAATTATTCACGCAGTATATCCGTCACTCCCCGATTTACACCTACATCAAGGAGGTGATGCCTACCGAATGCCGCGTACTGTATGCCAGCGATAATTTTCAGGAGATGATCGGCATTCCGGGTCGGGATATGACGGGCAGGACCATGGCGGAGCTGTTTCCGGCCGAATTCGCCGCAAAGATCACCGCCGATGACCTGGCCGTGGTTGCCGATGGGAAGGTGCTCAAACGGAATGAGGATTTGAATGGCCGCAACTACATCACGATCAAGTTCCCGGTCGTTCTGGGAGAGAAAACCTTGCTGGCGGGGTACACCATCGACATCACCGAGCAGAAGCGTGTGGAGGAGGAGAAGCTGGCCCTGGAACGGCAGGTGCAGCAGGCGCAGAAGATGGAAGGGCTGGGCGTTCTGGCTGGAGGGATCGCGCACGATTTCAACAACATCCTGATGGCCATCCTCGGGCACGCCGAACTTGCTCTCGAAGAGATCTCCCCTATGTCGGCCGCCCGGGGAAACCTGACCGAAATCACGACCGCAGCGCGGCGCGCCTCCGACCTGTGTCGGCAGATGCTGGCGTACGCCGGCAAGTCGTCCTTTTCCCTGGAGCGGGTGGGGATGCGGGAGCTGGTCGAGGAGATGGCGCACCTGCTGAAGACCGCGATCTCGAAGAAGGCGATCCTGAACCTGAACCTGGAGCAAGGACTTCCGTCGATCCAGGGGGACCCGAGCCAGATCCGTCAGGTCGTGATGAACCTGATCATCAATGCGTCGGAAGCGATCGGAGACCAGAGCGGGGTGATCACGGTGTCGGTGGGCGCGACCCGTTGCGACAAGGAGTACCTGCGCAAGACGGAGCTTCGGGAGGATCTTGCCCCGGGGGTGTATGTGCACCTGGAGGTGACGGATACCGGCAGCGGGATGAACGCCGAGACGCGATCCCGGATCTTCGAACCGTTCTTCTCCACCAAGTTCACGGGACGCGGGCTTGGACTGGCCGCCGTGCAGGGAATCGTCCGCGGGCACAAGGGGGCGCTGAAAGTTTACAGCGAGCCGGGGAAAGGGACGACGTTCAAGATCCTCTTTCCGGGGTCGGACGAGACGGGGACCACGGCGCGGACCGATGACTCCTCCCCCCTGGCGTACTGGCGGGGAAAGGGAACGATCCTGCTGGTGGACGACGAGGAGAGCCTGATCGCCTTGGGGGCGCGGATGCTGGAGCACCTCGGCTTGACCGTGCTGACCGCGGCGGACGGACTGCAAGCGGTGGACCTCTACCGGGAACGCGGCAAGGAGATCGACCTGGTGCTGATGGACCTGACGATGCCGCACATGGACGGGGCGGAGGCGTTCGGCGAATTGCGGCGGCTGAACCCGGACGTGCGTGTTGTCCTTGCCAGCGGGTACAGCCACGAGGATGTACGATCCCGTTTCGCGGGAAAAAATCTCGACGGGGTGTTGCAGAAGCCGTACACCGTTTCGAAGCTGCGGGAAGCGCTTGCCGGGCGGATGCCAGGGACGAAGGCGTAACCCCGACCAACCGCCGCAAAGGAAACGGCCCTCCGCGGGGCGATTTCCCCGCGGAGGGCCGCGTGTCGCGCGGTCTGTTTCCTCCTACTTCCCGTCCGCGGCCTTCCGGTAGTAGTAGCCGTCGACCATCGCGGTCACCAGCCGCCTGTCCTCCGTCACCACCAGGTAGACGTGCAGCGCCGTGAAGGAGAGGAACAGCCACATGATCAGGGTGTGCCAGATGCGCACGAACACGGCGTCCCCGAAGACGGCGAACACCGCGGCGAACTGCGCCGGCCAGTAGAGGGCGAAGCCTAAGAGCGACTGGACGACGGAAACCGCGAACAGCAGGAAGTAGCCGAACTTCTGAAGCACGTTGTACTTCTCGTACGCCGGCTTCACCCGGTCGATGTGGAGGTAGTACCGGACGATCGGGCCGACCTCGGAGAAGTCCAGGAGCCCCGGCATCGAGACCTTGTGCTTCCCGAGGGCGAAGAAGATGTAGGTGTGGTACACGCCGAGCGCCACGAAAAGGTAGCCGGATACGATGTGGAGGAACCGGGCGTTCTGCATCGCCCCGAACACCGAAAACCCGGGGTAGTGGATCTGGAGCCCCGACAGGACCAGGAACACCGTGTTGACGGTGTGCGCCCAGTGGGTGAACCGCTCGTTCCCGTCGTGCTTGTAGTACCGCTCTTCCGCCATCGGACTCTCCCCGTCAGACGACCCGGAACGCCTTCACTTCGTTGGTGGCCGGGTGGATGATGTGGACCGCGCAGGCGATGCACGGATCGAACGAGTGGACCACGCGCAGCACCTCGAGCGGCTTGTCGGGGTTGGCGACCGGCGTCCCGACGAGCGCCTCCTCGATCGGTCCGCGGACCCCCTTGTGGTCCCGAGGCGACGCGTTCCACGTGGTGGGGACGACGCACTGGTAGTTTTTCAGCCGCTTCCCCTCGATGGTGCTGTAGTGCGCCAGGGCGCCGCGGGGGGCCTCCCACAGCCCGATCCCCTGCCCCTTCTCCGGGACCGCGTTCAGCGCGTACGTCTGCGTCTTGCCGGCCTTCAGGTTCCCGAGGAGCTCTCCGGTCCAGTCGATCATCCCGTCGATGATCAGCTTCGTCTCGAGAACGCGAGCGGCGATCCGGCCCAGCACCGACAGCAGCACTTCCGGGTGCCCCGCCTGGCCGAGCGCCTTGAGGGTCCCGTCCACCATGGATTTCACCTTCGCGTTCCCCGAGAGGTAGGCGACCAGCACGCGGGAGAGGGCCCCGACCTCCATCGGCTGATCCTTGATCCGCGGGGCTTTCAGCCACGAATATTTCGTGTCCCCCATCTTCGTGAACTTCGGCTCCGTCTTTCCGTCCATCGGCGCCCGGTTCCCGGACTCCGCCGTGAACCAGGAGTGGTCGACGTACTCCTTGACGTCCTTGCCGTCCACGTCGACGACCGCGAGCTTGCCGCCGAAGATCGCGCCGCGCGGCAGGACCCGCTTCTTCGGGTCGAACGAGGCGTCCTCGAAGACGCCCCACGACAGGTAGTTCCCCACCCCCTTGCCGATGCCGGCGTACTTGATGTAGTAGGGGGCGATCGCCAGCACGTCGGGGAGGAACACCGTGTCCACCCAGTGCTGGATCTTCTTCAGGCGCCACAGGACGTTGTCCATCACCTCGACGGTGGGGACGAACGTCGTCCCGCCGGGGGGCGTGCTCATGTGCATCGGCATCTTTCCGCCGAGCTGCGCCACGACCGCCGACGCCTCCTTCTGCATCTCCAGCGCCTCGAGGTAGTGGGCGACCGCGAGCAGGTTCAGGTCGGGCGGCAGCTTGTATTCGGGGTGCCCCCAGTATCCGTTGGCGAACGGACCCAGCTGCCCGCTCTCGACGAACTTCTTCACCCTCGCCTGCACGTCCTGGAGCGACTTCTCCTTCGGCTTCGCCTGGAGGGCGGAGACGACGTCG
>JACRNP010000181.1 GCA_016234845.1 Deltaproteobacteria bacterium
ATGTTCGGGCGGACGTGGAAGTGGCGGACGCGCATGGAAACCTCGCGGGATGTGTCTTGTCCACCAATAAACATCAGCCCCGGCCGCAAGTCAAACCGTGGGCGCCCGGTTCCCCGGCTCTAAAGGTTTTCCCGGATTCTTCCGAAGAGGATTCTGATGAATCGGACCGTCTCCTTCGACCAGCTCCTCAAGGCGAACCGCGTCCTCGGCACGCTGATCGAGGCTTCCCCGCTGGCCATCGTCACCTTCGACCCCCAGGGGGTGGTCACGATGTGGAACCCGGCCGCCGAACGGATCTTCGGGTGGACCGAGGAGGAGGCGGTCGGGAATCGGCTCCCCTTCGTCCCGGCGGACAAGCAGGCGGAATTCCAGGGCCTCCGGGAGCGTGCCCTCCGCGGGGAGGTGTTCACCGAACCGGAGCTGCACCGCAGGAAGGCCGACGGATCGCCGATCGTCGTGAGCGTCTCCACGTCCCCCCTGCGCCGGCAGGACGGGGAGATCTACGGGATCATGTCGATCCTGATGGACGTGACGGCCCGGAAGGCGAACGAGGAGTCCCGGGCGCGCCTCACCATGGCGGTGGAGCAGGCCGGCGAGAGCATCGTGATCACCGACACCCGGGGGGCGATCCAGTACGTCAATCCCGCGTTCGAACGGGTGACGGGATACGGTCGGATGGAAGTCCTCGGGCGGAACCCGAGCGTCCTGAAAAGCGGCCGTCACGACGCGGAGTTCTACGGGGAGCTCTGGAGCACCATCGGGCGCGGCGAGGTCTGGAGGGGGACGTTCATCAACCGACGGAAGGACGGGACGCTCTACGAGGAGGAGGCGGTCATCTCCCCCGTGCGGGACCCGTCGGGGCAGGTCGTGAACTACGTCGGCGTGAAGCGCGACGTGACCGACGTCCGGAGGATGGAGGAGCAGCTCCGCCACTCGCAGAAGATGGAGGCGGTCGGCCGGCTCGCGGGCGGTGTCGCGCACGACTTCAACAACCTCCTGACGGCGATATCCGGCTATTGCGACCTGCTGCTGCACCGGCTGCCCGACTACTCCGGGCTTCGCAAGGACGTGGAGGAGATCCGGAAGGCGGGCGACCGCGCCGCGGCCCTGACCCGGCAGCTGCTGGCGTTCAGCCGGAGGCAGGTGCTGCAGCCGAAGGTGCTGGACCTGAACGCGGTGGTCGCCAACATGGGGCACATGCTGCGCCGGCTGATCGGCGAGGACATCGAGCTTTCCCTGGAGCTGTGCCGGGAGCTGGGGCAGGTGAAGGCCGATCCGGGGCAGGTGGAGCAGGTGATCGCGAACCTGGCGGTGAACGCCCGGGACGCGATGCCCGACGGCGGCAGGATCACCGTCACCACCGCCAACGTGGAGCTGTCGCCCTCCTACGCGGCCGCCCACCCGCCGGTCGCCCCGGGGCCGCACGTCCTCCTTTCGCTCGAGGACACCGGGCACGGGATGGACGACGAAACGCAGGCGCACCTGTTCGAGCCGTTCTTCACGACCAAGGAGAAGGGAAAGGGGACCGGCCTCGGGCTCGCCACCGTCTACGGAATCGTCCAGCAGAGCGGGGGCCATATCCGGGTGAGCAGCGCGCCGGGAAGCGGCTCCGTTTTCCGGATCTACCTGCCGAGGGTCGGGAACGGCGCGCTCGCGCCGGCGGGAGTCGATCGTCCGCCAACGACCCTTGCGTCGCCGGGGACCGAGACGATCCTCCTGGTGGAGGACGAGGACGTGGTGCGGCTTCTCGCCCGGGAGATCCTCCGGATGAACGGGTACACGGTGCTCGAGGCGCGGCACGGACGGGAGGCGCTGCTGATGTCGGAGGCGCCCCGCGGGGCGATCCACCTGATGCTGACCGACGTCGTGATGCCGAAGATGAGCGGAAGGGAACTGTCCGAACGGCTGCGGCCGCTCCGGCCCGACACGCGGGTGCTCTACATGTCGGGGTACACCGACGACGCGATCGGGCACCACGGCGTGCTCGACGACGGGATCGCGTTCCTCCAGAAGCCGTTCACCGCCGAGAGCCTGTCCGTCAAGGTGCGCGAGGTCCTCGACGCCTGACTCCCGTCAATGGTGGGAATGGCAATCCCGGCAAAGTCCCGACCAGTCGACCCGATCCCCTTCGATCCTGACGATCCGTACCCGTTTGTAATCCGCCCGGTCCGGCCTGTTCCGGAAATGGCATGTAAGGAGGGTGATGTATCCGTCATTCAGGGGAAGGGTGGCGGGATCCCTCAGTTCCTCGCGATTCCACCGGTTGATGTTCGACGGATGGTTCTTCTCCCCGACGAGCGGCGTGCAGCGGGAGACGTGGCAGATGCAGCAGGTCTAGTCGATGGTTTCCCCCCGCAGGGAGAAGCGCCCCGCGGCGGCATCCTCCGCGGAGGGCACTTTCGTGTGGCACGAGGGGCAGGAGGATGGGTTCGCGTGGGGACTCTCGATTCCGTGGAGTTCCCCGGCGGAAGCCGAACCGGAGAGGACCGGGAGGACGACGAAGACGCCGGACAGGAACCGCTCCATCACCGCTCCCCTTCCTGCCGGATCGCATCCGGCGATCGGGGCGCCTCGTCATGCCGTACATCCGTTCACGTTTATATGCTACTCCGGAACGGACTCCGGTGGAAGGGAAGGAACGAACCGGGGCCAAGGTTCGCACGACGACCACCGGGATGATCGCAGACCTCGCATTTGCCGCGCGGCTCGGCTACTTCGGCGAGAACGACATGGTCCGGCTGACCGGGTATTACCTGAGGATCAGCGACGCCAAGACCGGAGGAAAGTTTGCCGACAGCTTCTCGGCGGAGAGATGGAGATGGATTCCACGACCAAGGGCAAGATGCTCGAAGGGAAACTGGACTGGTACCACCGGCGTTATCCGACGCCGATCCCTTCGCAATCATGAAGGCGATGGGGCATGCCGACATCCAGACGACAATGATCTACATGTCTCTGGAGAGGAGCCACATTCGGGAGCAGGCGGAAAGGCTGAACACCATCTCGATCCCGGAAAGCGCCTATGCGCCCTCCCGCGACAGGAGCTCTGCGAGGCGGGCCGGCTCGAATGGCTTTTTCAGGAAAGCTAGCGGCTTAAGTTCTTCGGCTGCTTTAATTGTATCCTCGTCGTCGTAGCCCGTCATGAAGATCACGGGGATCTTGAGGCGGCCGACGATCTCGCGCGCGGCGCCTATCCCGTCGATCGAACCATGGATGGCAATATCCATAAGGACCACATCGGGCTTCTTCGCCTCCGCGGCCTGGATGGCGGCCTCTCCGCTGGTCACCATACCCACCAGTTCGCATCCCCACATCGGCAACATGGTCGCCAACCCCATCGCATTGATGATCTCGTCTTCGACGATGAGCACTTTCTTGGGCATAGCTTTAACCTCCGACCGCTTGGGTCATCTCGCCGAACGTGAACACGAATTCTGTTTGGGAGCCAAGCCGGATATCTATCGTCCCGCGAAGCTGGAGCGTCGCGAGGTTCTGCACCAACTTCAATCCCAGCGAACGGATTCGGGACAGGTCGAAGTCCCGGGGCAACCCGGGGCCGTCGTCCCGGTATCTCATCTCCATCTGCTCTCCGCGACGCGTTAACGACAGGAAGATCGCCCCCGATTTCGGGCCGGGGAAGGCGTGCTTGAGAGAGTTCGACACGAGCTCGTTGATTATCAATCCCAAAGGAAGTGCGAAGTCGATGGAAACGGAAACGTCATCGAGAGTGATTTCCGTCCTGATGCGTCCCCCGGTCACGTGATGAGCTCCAAGGATGGTCTTCAAAAGGTCTTCAGCGTAATCCTTGATGTTGAGCGAGGCGAAATTTCCGGATCGGTGGAGTTTCTCGTGGACGAGCGCCATCGCCCGGATTCGGTCCTGGGTATCCGAAAGAACGCCCAACATGTGCTTGTCGGCGAACGTCGCGGCCTGCAGACTCATCAGGCTGCAGATGACCTGCATGTTGTTCTTGGTCCTATGCGCCAGCTCTCTTAGCAGCACTTCCTTTTCCGCCAACGCGGATTGAAGCGCCTCCTCGGTCCGCTTGCGACTGCTAATGTCGGAGGAGATTCCGGCGACCGCGTAGATCCTCCCCTGCGCGTCCCGAAGCGGAAACTTCGTCGTAAGCCAAGTGATCGAGCGGTCTTCGAGCAGGCTGTACTCCTCGAGCTCCAGCGCCTTCCCCGCCTCGATCGCTTTGAGATCGTTTGCCTCATGCCAGTCCGCGTCCATTTTGGGCATGAACTCATGACGTCTTCTACCTTTCATCTGTTCCGGCGTTGATTTGAGCAGCTCAGCGAGGGCGGCATTCACCAACACAAAGCGTTCTTCCAGATCGACCGCGTAGACGAGGGCCGGTGTGTTGTCGATGATGTTCTGGATTTGCCGTTGGGCCGCAGCCACCGCCTCCTCGGCCCGCTTGCGGCCGGTGATATCCATGAGGATACCCAGAAGCCGGTCGGGCAAACCCTGGTCGTCGTATTGGAACAAACCGCGTGTGGCTAGCCAGTGCACGTTGCCCTCGCGGCCAATGACCCGGTATTCGGTCTCTAACGGTGCGCGTTCGGCCATGCATTTCCGCATCTCCGCCTCGACCCTGGGCAGGTCCTCGGAGTGCACGCGTTCAGCCCAGTCGCGATACTTGTAGCGCCGGGAAAGAGTGGTGGTGGGGGGGTGGTGGTGGTGGGAAGTTCCATGCCAAGCAGATGCACGGTTTGTTCCGTCGCCTTGATCTCGTCCGTCTTCAGGTCCCTGTCAAAGATTCCGACTCTGGTCCCGCTTGCCGCCATCGCGAGCCGCGAATCGCTCTCGCGCAGCTCACCCGTGCGTTCTGCAACGCGCTGTTCGAGGGTGGCGTTCAATTGCTGGAGCGCGGCCTCGGCCTTGCGACGTTCGGCCAGCTCAACCGCGAGTTCACGAGTGCGTTTGCGCACAAGCCACTGTAGCAAGACCACCACAACGCCCAGCACAACGAGGCCGGCAAGCGTCGCCATGAAATACGGCTGGAACTTGCGCCATGGTTCTTCAGCGACCAGCCAGCGCCGGTATATCTGGTCGTATCGGCCGTTGGCCTTGAGGATCAGCAGCCCCTGGTTGAGTTTTTCCACCAGGCCGGCGTCGCCTTTCTTCACGGCGAACGAAAAGACGCGTTTGTAGTCGGGAATCGGCGGACCGGGCTGGACGTCCTTGACGCCGGCCTGCCCCATTTCGAGCACCCCGACAAGCTTCGAGCACAGCATCGCGTCATGCTTGCCCGCGGCGATCAGCCGGAGCCCGTCCGGAATGAATTCGACCGGGATCACCTTCCCGGCGAACTTCCGCTCGACCAGTTCGTGGTGGGCCGCGTCCGAGCGCAGCACGACGATCTCCTTGCCCGCGGCGGCGGCAAGGCTCGGCAACTTCGGTCGTCCTTCCCGCACGAAAAACGCGTCGAACGTTTCCGTGTGCGGCAGGCTGAAGTCCACGAGCGGCTCGCGCCCGGCGGTCCGCGCGACAACCGGCAGTACGTCGATTTCTCCTTTGACCAGTTCGTTCCACACCTGGTCCCACGGGCCGGAGGTAAAGCGGATGGGCAACCCCATCGCGTCCGCGACGGCCTTGAGCAGTTCCACGCCGAAACCGGTCGGCTGACCATCCTTGTCCGTGAAGGCGTACGGCCGGAAATCCTGTTCGCTTCCGGCACGGATTACGGGAGGTTTGTCTGACGCAATGCAGGTGCCGTTCACCCAACCGGCTGCGACGAAGACAACGCTGATGACGAAAACCGGGAGGGAGAAGGACGACCAGATTCCGCAACGGCATTTCGTATCCGTTTTGAACATAATCCTCGCTCGGACCCCTTCGCGATGCACAGTCCTCTCAGTTTAGCCATAATGAAAGGATTTCGAGCGGTATTTCTTGTGGCCGCCCATTCGAATCAGACGGACCGATGCCGATTTTGCCTGTTGCCGGGTCAATTTTCGAATCCGGTAGACACTTCAAAACGAAAAAGGGGCCCCCGGAGGTCCGGAAGCCCTTGGATTTTCTGGTGGAGCTGATCGGGATCGAACCGACGGCCTCCTGAATGCCATTCAGGCGCTCTCCCAGCTGAGCTACAGCCCCACGATATGCAGCGAAGAAGATTAACCGATCATGGAGGAATTTGCAACGGGGATCTCCTCGCGCGCCCCTTATTTCGACAGGAGGAAGACCGCGGATTCGGCGAAAAGGTTCGGCATGACCCCCGAAAGCACCCGCCCCCCGCGGTCGCTCGTGAGGTAGATGCGGCGGGAGACCCGAAGGGAGAACCGGCGGCAATACTCCTCGAAATCGTCGACCGAGCAGAAATGGATGTTCGGGGTGTCGTACCACTCGTACGGCAGGAAATCGGTCTTGGGCATGCGTCCCTTGAGCAGGAGGTACGCGCGGATCCTCCAGAAGGCGAAGTTGGGGAAGCCGACCACCGCCTTCTTCCCGACGCGGAGCATCTCGGACATGACCACGTCGGGGCGCATCACCGCCTGGAGCGTCTGGTTGAGGATCACGTAGTCGAACGACTGCCCGGGCCAGTCCTCCAGCCCCCGGTCGATGTCCCCCTGCAGGACGGGCAACCCCCGGGCGATGCAGGCGCGGACTCCCTCGTCGGAGATCTCGATCCCCCGGCCGACGACCTCCTTGTCCCGGACGAGCTTCTCGAGGAGGGATCCGTCGCCGCAACCGAGGTCGAGCACCCGCGCGCCGCGGGGGATGAGCTCCAGGATGATGTCGTGGTCGATCCGCGTCCCTTCCGCCGTCACGAGGCGCCTCCGGCGCGTCTCGCCTCCGCGCGGAGCCCGGGGCGCATCGCGAGCTCTCCCAGGCTGTGGAGGATGCGGGCGGTCGCCCCCCAGATGGTGTGGCGTCCGTAGTCGATGAAGTAGACCTGGTACGGTTCCCCCAGGAACGTCGTCCCGGCGGCGCGATACCGCGAAAGATCGGTGAACACCGACAGCGGGACGTCGAAGACCTCCGCGATCTCGAACGGGTCGAGCAGGAACGAAGCGGCCTCCGGGATCCTCGCCACGATCGGCTGGATGAAGAAGCCGGTCACGGTGGGAACCGGGTCCATGGCGCCCAGGAGCTCCACATCGGACGGACGGATCCCCAGCTCCTCCTCCGCTTCCCGCAGAGCGGTGGCCAGCAGGTCCCGGTCGCCCGCGTCGCGGCTCCCCCCGGGGAAGCAGACCTGCCCCTTGTGGTGCGGCACCCGCTCGGTCCGCCGCGCGAGCACGACGACGACCTCTCCGCCGACCACCCGCAGGGGCACGAGCACCCCGGCGGTGCGCAGCTCCGGCGGCGGCGCGGCGGCGAAATCGGCGGGGTGGAGTTCCCTCCGGAGCCGCGCGAGAAACCGGGAATTCACCTCCACATCGACACCTCGGCGATCGTCCCCCCGACCAGCTCGACGGAGAGCTGGCGCGCCCCGACGTTCATCCCGCGCATCGACTCCACGGCCTTCTCGGGGGTGGCGTGGGACACCAGGACGTACTCGTCCCGTCCCCGCAGCTCCGACGTCACGCGCCGGACCGAGGAGAGGAACGGATATTCGGAATACAGGGCCTCCACGAAATTGTGCTCCTCGAAATGGGTCGCACGGGCGAAGCGGATTCGAATCTCGCTCCGCCGGACCGAGTATCCCCCCTGTTCGAGCTGCTCCCGGAGCGCGGGAAGGTGGACCCGGATCTGCCGGTAGAGGGAGAGATCGCGGTCGCGCTCGATCGTTTCCTGGGCCTCGACCCCGATCACCCGCGGCAGGTTCATCTTCTCCGCGAACCGGTCGAGGGCGTCCTTCCGGCGGTACTGGGATCGAAGCTCCACGCCGTACCCGGCCCGGCATCCGGTGGAACGCTCGTCCGAGTGGAGCGACACGCCGAGCTGCAGCAGGGCGAGCCGGACCGCCTCCCGCCGCAGCGCCTCCTCCCCTTCCGCCCGCGCGCGGGCCACCACGTCCTGCCGGGTCTCGTCGAGGTCCAGGGGCCGGTACCATTTCCCGTCCCGGTACGTCCCGCACAACGGAGCTTCCGTGGAGAGGTCGTAGACGACCTCCGACTCCACCCCCTGGAGCGACTCGGGCGTCACCGCCGCGATCAGCTTCTCGATGGCCGACAGGACCGCCGTCTCCCGCCCCGGCTCGAACCCCTCGATGAATTCCCGCACCGTCCCGTCCCGGTCCACGAAGACGAGCGTGGGCAGGCGCGACACGCCGTACGCCCGCAGGACGCCCCCCTTCGCGTCGAAAAGGATCGGGTAGGAGAACTTCCCCTGCGGGGAGGAGGCGAACCGGTCCAGGAACGCCTTGACCCGCTCCACGCCCACGTCGGCGTCCTCGTTCACGGCGACGACCGCCACCTTCCCGGGACCGTATTTGGCGAAGAGCCGCTGGAGCGCGGCCATCTCGTCGAGACACGTCGCGCAGTAGATCGACCAGAAGGTGACCACGACGGGGACCTTCCCGCGGAACTGGGCGATCGAAACCGGTGGACCGAACGGCGCGGCGCCCGTGAAGTCCGGGGCCGGCTTTCCCAGGATGTCCTTCACCTGCCCGGACGCGGGTCCTCCCGCGAGCAGGAGGCAGACCGCAAGCACGAATCCCGCAAGACGCCTCATTTCGCTCCTCCTTCTTCCCGGCACGGACATCACTCCGCGGCGGGGTCGATCACCGCGAGGAGCTGTCCCTCCTCGACCCGGTCGTTCACCTTCACGCAGAGTTCGCGGATGACGCCCGGCATCGCCGACTTCACCGCGTTCTCCGTCTTCATGACCTCGATGTTCATGACTTCCTCGCCCTTCCGGACGCGGTCGCCCTCGGTCAGCACCCGGTCCTTGGTGCCGATCCGCCACACCGTCCCCGTGACCGTCGCCCCGATCTCCCCGCGGTTCGACGGGGACGCCTTCCGGACCGCCTTCCGCGCCGCCGCCGCCTCGGGCAGCTCCACGGGAAACACGTGCATGATGTTGTCCACCGACAGGACCACCTGCTTGATCCCGCCGACTCCCTCCCCGATCGAGACCAGGCGGATCACGTGCGGCTTCCCGCCGATCGGGACTTCCACCTGGTCCCCCGGCTTTCGCAGTCCGTTGAGCCATACGGCGGTCGGGAGCACCGTGGTGTCGCCGAACCGCCGCCGGAACTTCAGGAAGTCGACCGCCGCCTTGGGGTGCATCAGGTACAGAAGGAACTCCTCCTGCGTCGCCTGGCGGCCCAGCTCCGCCTCCATCGCCGCGCGGGCCCTCCCGAGGTCCTCGTCGGGCAGCAGCGAAAGGGGGGACGAGGAGACCCGCTCCGCCTTGACCTTCGCGGCCCACCCGTCCCCGAAGACGCTCCGGTAGACCCAGTCCTTCGGCCAGCCGAACGGCGCCCCGGCGTACAGCCGGAGCAGCAGGTTCTCGTCGGCCTGGGAAAGCGCCTCCAGCCGTTCGCCCGATTCGAAGAACCGCTCCAGGACGCTGAACAGCCGCCGGATGTTGTGCTCCCCGCCCTCCTTGTGGAACCGCTGGAGGATCCCCGCCCACGTGGTCCAGGTGATCTGCGAACCGGGCGTCACGTCGAAATACTTGATGATCCGGTTCCCGTACGACATCCCCTTCAGGATGTGCGGCATGAGGTCCAGGAACCCGCCCTTCTCGGCCTGCTCGAAGGAGGACGGGAACGCTCCTCCCGGCATCCGGTGGACGGTGACGTCGCTCGTGAATCCCTTGAACTGGGACTCGAACCGTTCGTAGCGCCGGATGAACCCGCGGATGACGTCCGACGCCTCGTCGGCCCGCGCAAGGTCGAGGCGGACGTCGAACCCCAGCTCCCGGAGGTACCGGACCAGCGGCCGGACCGGCGGGTGGCCGTAGAACCGCGAGAACGCGTCGTCGGTGACGTCGAACAGCTTCGCTCCCGCCTCGGCGGCGGCGGCCATCGCCGGGATCACGAGGCCGTCCGTGGAGTGGCGGTGGTACTGGATGACCAGCCCCGGGTACTTCTGCAGGAACGCGTCCACCAGGCGGCGGATCCGGGCGGGGCTCCCCACCCCCGCCATGTCCTTCACGCACAGGATGATGTCCTTCGTCCCGCCGCACAGCGACACGATCTCCTTCAGCACGCGCAGGTAGTACGCGTCGGAGCACTCCGGCGACTCGGTGAAGGAGATGGCCGGCGAGAAGATCTTTCCCCCCCGGAGCACCTCCTCCGCCACCGGGGCCATGTTCGGGACGTAGTTCAGGAAGTCGAAGCAGCGCCAGACGTCGATCGTCGGCAGGAACGACTCGACCGCCAGCCGGACGATGTTCCGCGGGTACATCCGGTATCCCCAGACGTTCGTGGAGCGGATGAGCGTCTGGGTCAGGACGTTCGGCATCCGCTCGGAGAAGTGGCGCGCCTCCTCGAACGGGTGGATCATGTTGTTCATCATGTTCTGGTGGAGCCTCGCGCCGCCGTGGACCTCGATGGAGAAGTAGCCCGACGCGTCGTAGATCGGCATCAGGCGGGACAGGTCGTGGAGGGTGAACCGGTTCTTGAAGTCGCTCTGGCCGGTGTCGCGCGGCCCCGTGCCGGTGAGCCAGATCGCCTTCCCGTCCCGGACGGTCTTCAGGACCTTCCGGTACCCTTTTTTCTTCAGGCTTCCGATCATCGCGCGCCCGTTCCCCGGATCACCCGCTGTGGATGTTTCGGCCGAGGCCGGAGACCTCGGCGACGAAGCGGGCGACCTTGTAGAACTCCTCCTCGGCCTCCGCGTACTCGGTCAACCCCGCGATGTTCTCCTCGATGAACCCGGTGTGGATCCTTCCCGAGACGAAGTCGGGGTGGTCCATGATCCGCCGCAGGAGGGGGATGGTCGTCCGGACGCCCCAGATGTCGTACTCCCGCAGCGCGCGCCGCATCCGCTGGATCGCCGTCTCCCGGTCCTTGCCCACCGAGCAGATCTTGGCCAGCAGCGAGTCGTAGAACGGCGGGACCTCCCAGCCCTGGTAGATCCCGGACTCGGTGCGGACGAACGGACCGCTGATCTGCCGCAGGAAGGTGACCCGGCCGAAAGAGGGGGAGAACCCGTTCTTGGGGTCCTCGGCGTTGATCCGGCACTGGATCGCGTGCCCGCGCAGCAGGACGTCCTCCTGGCGCAGCGACAGGCGGTCGCCGGCGGCGATCTTGTACATCTTCCGGATGATGTCGAAGCCGCTGATCATTTCGGTGACCGTGTGCTCGACCTGGATCCGCGTGTTCACCTCCAGGGCGAAGAACTTCCCGTCCCGGTCGACCAGGAACTCGAGCGTTCCGGCGGTCTCGTACCCGATGTCCTTCATCGCCTTGACCACGATCGCCCCCATCCTCGCCCGGACTTCCGGGGTGAGGAGGGAGCTTTGCGCCTCCTCGACCAGCTTCTGGTGCCGCCGCTGGATGGAGCACTCCCGCTCGCCCAGGTGGATGACGTTGCCGAACCGGTCCGCGAGGAACTGGAACTCGATGTGGCGCCCCCCCTCGATGAATTTCTCGACGAAGACCGTCCCCTTTCCGAACGCCTTCTCCGCGACCGACCGCGCCGAGGCGAGGCTCTCCTCGACCTCGTACGGAGAGGCGACCTTCTGCATCCCCTTTCCCCCGCCGCCGGCGGACGCCTTGATGAGGAGCGGCCACCCGACGCGGTCGCCGAACTTGATCACCTTCTCCGCGGAGTCGACGTCCTCCAGCGCCGGGGTCACCGGAACGCCGGAAGACGAAAGCGCCTTCCTTGCCGCGATCTTGTCCCCCAGGATCCGCATCACGCGGGCCGACGGGCCGATGAAGACCAGCCCCTCCCGGTCGACCGCTTCCGCGAAGTCGGGGTTTTCCGCGAGGAAGCCGTACCCGGGGAAGATCGCGTCGCAGCCGGAATCCTTCGCCGCGCGCAGGACCGCGTCGATGTCCAGGTAGCTCATGGACGCCGGGGAGGGCCCCAGGCGCACCGCCTCGTCGGCGAGCTTCACGTGGAGGGAGAGGGCGTCGCAGTCGGAGTACCCCACCACCACGGGGATCCCCAGCTCCCGCGCCGGGCGGATGGCCCGGCAGGCGATCTCCCCGCGGTTGGCGATGAATATCTTCCGGAAGAGACCCAAACCCGGAGGCCCTACCCGATGTCCCGGCCGGTGAGGATCGTAAGCGCCTCGCGGTATTTGAGGGAGGTCTTCAGGACGACGTCGGCGGGGAGACGGGGCCCCGGCGCCGTCTTGTTCCACGGGAGCGTCAGCAGGTAGTCGCGGACGAACTGCTTGTCGAAGCTCTTCTGCGGCCCGCCCGGCGCGTATTCGGCCGCCGGCCAGAACCGGGAGGAGTCGGGGGTGAGCGCCTCGTCGATCAGGATCAGCTCCCCCGCCGCCGTCCCCAGCTCGAACTTGGTGTCCGCGATGATGATCCCCTTCCCCAGCGCGTACGCCGCCGCCTTCCGGTACAGGGAGAGGACGATGGAGCGGACCCGCTCCGCGGTATCCTTCCCCACCAGGCGGACCATCCGCTCGAAGGTGATGTTCTCGTCGTGCTTCCCCTTCTCCTCCTTGGTGGCGGGGGTGAAGATCGGCTCGGGCAGGCGGTCCGATTCGCGGAGCCCCTTCGGCAGGGGGATCCCGCACACCTCCCCCCGTTCCTTGTACTCCGCCCATCCCGAACCGGACAGGTACCCGCGGACGACGCACTCCACGGGAAACGGGACCGCCTTCCGGCAGAGCATCGACCGGCCCCGCAGCGTCTCCGCGTAGGCGCGGGCGGCGGCCGGGAACGCGTCCACGTCGGTGGTGATCATGTGGTTGGGAACGATGTCGGAGAGCAGCCGGAACCAGAACTCGGAGATCCGGGTGAGCACCTCCCCCTTGCCGGGGATCCCGTCCGGCATGACGACATCGAATGCGGAAAGCCGGTCGGACGCGACCAGCAGCAGCTTGCCCTCGACCTCGTAGATGTCCCGGACCTTGCCGCGTCCCAGCAGCGTCAACCCGGGGAGCTTCGTCTCGACCACCGTGGCATTCGTCACGATACCGACCTCCGGATGGGGTGGTTGAAGTTTTCTACTATATCAGAAGAAAAAGGGGCGGATGCGGCTGAAGAACCGCCTCCCGGCATGCGATAAGACGGGGAAATACGGCCGGGGCGAACCCCGGATGGAGGAAGGCGCCGTGGGGAAGGAAGAGACCATCCTGCTGGTGGAGGATTCGGCCACGGTCCTCGCCCTGGTCCGCGCCTTCCTGCAGAACGAGGGGTACGACGTCCTGTCCGCCGGGAGCGGGAAGGAGGCGGTTCGGATCTGCCGGGAGTTCGCCGGGCGGATCGCGCTCGTCCTGACCGACATGATCATGCCGAACATGGGCGGCGTGGAGCTCGCCGGGCAGGTGCGCGCCATGCGGCCCGGGACGAAGGTGCTCTTCATGTCGGGGTACGCCGAGGAGGAGACGTCCTCGATCGGGGCCCCCCTCATCCAGAAACCGTTCACGCCCCACGCGCTGGCGGCCAAATTGCGGGAGATCCTCGACGCGCCGCCGTAGCGTCAACCGTTCCCGGCCCCCTCGAACTGCAGCGCGTGCAGCCGCCGGTAGATTCCTCCCAGTGCCAGCAGCTCCCCGTGGGTTCCGGACTCCCGGACCTTCCCCTTGTGCATCACGAGGATCCGGTCCGCGGAGAGGACGGTCGATAGCCGGTGGGCCACCACCAGGGCGGTCCGCCCGGGGAGGATCTCCGCCAGGGCCCCCTGGATCCGGTGTTCCGTTACGGGGTCC
>JACRNP010000182.1 GCA_016234845.1 Deltaproteobacteria bacterium
AGGACCCCCTTCTCGTGGATCTTCCCCGACATCTTCGTCTCGCGCTCGATGTTCAGGACGCCCGCCTTGCCCGCGTACACGGTGGCGGTGATCCTCGACGGCTTCCCGAAGCTGTGGTCCCCGAGGTCGAGGACCGCCAGCCCGTTCACCTGCCCGACCCGCTCCCCCCGGGTTTCGAGGAGGATCGTCCCCTCGGCCGCCAGCTGCCGCATGCGGTCCTCCACCAGACTGTTCCTGGAAACCTTGGCCGACAGCGCCTTCCCCACGTGTACGCCGTTGACCGCCGCGGCGCCATCCCGGCTTGCCCAGTAGTGCGCCTCCCGCAGGAGGTTCGATATGTCGCTGAACTTCGTCGACAGCTTCTCCTGGTCCTCCGCCAGCCGGGCGCCGAAATCGACCACGCGCGCCACCCCGCCGGCGTCGAACGGCAGCAGCCCCTCCTCCTTCGCCTTGGTCGCGACGAACGACGCGTAATGGTCCACGCTCTCGTCGGTCCGCTCGATCCGGTGGTCGAAGTCCGCCTTCACCTTGAACAGCTCCCGGTACTCCTCGTCGAGGTTGTAGAGAAGGTAGTAGATCTCCGGGTTCCCGATCAGGACGACCTTCACGTCCAGCGGGATCGGCTCCGGCTTCATCATGGCGGTGGTCACCAGGCGGTACTGCTCCCAGACGTCCTCGATCTTCACCTCCCCGTTCCGGACGGCGCGCTTCAGCGCGTCGTAGGAGAAGATGTTCCGGAGCAGATCCAGGGCCGCGATGACGAGGAACCCCCCGTTCGCCTTGTGGAGCGCCCCGGCCTTGATCATGGAGAAATCCGTGATCGCGGCGCCCATCTGGAACCGGTGCTCGATCCGCCCGAACAGGTTGTAATAGGTCGGATTGCTCTCGAAGACGCAGGGCGCCCCCTCCGCGCCGCCGTTGTTCACGATCACGTTCACCAGGTACCGGGTGAAGTTCGGCTCCTGCCGGGCCACCTTGAGGAACGGAAGCGGCGACGCCGGCTCCTCCCCCCCGCCCTTGAAATCCTCGAGATTCGCCAGGACGTCCTCCTGGACCGCATCGATGTACGAAAGGATCTTTCCGTTCCCCGCGTGCCCGGCGCGGATCTCGTCCAGCCGGTGCCCCAGCACCGACAGCGCCGCGACCCGCTCCAACTGCCCCAGGGCGTCCTTCGCCGCCTTGTCCGCCGCCTTGACCGTGCGGACCACGTCGTCCAGCCGTTCCTGCACCTGTTTCCCGCGCTCGCGGATCTCCCGCTTGCGCCGGTCGTCGAATGCGCCGAACTTCTCCTCGGTGACCGGCTCCCCCGCTTCGTCCACCGCCACGAGGGAGAAGCCGTTGATGGTCGCGTGGACCTTGAACCCCCGGGATTCCGCCTGCGCCTCGAGGCCGGCGAAGAGCTCCTTCTGGCGCTTCTGGAACTCCTCCACGATCCGGCTTTTCTGCTGCTCGTACTCCTTCGACTCGAACACCTTGGGGATCGCCGCCCGCAGGAAATCGACCAGCTGCGACATGTCCCGCTGGAACTCCGCGCCTCGCCCCGGGGCGAGGGAGACCGCGATCGGTTCGGAAGGCTCCCGGAAGTTGAACACGTAGACCCAGTCCCGCGGGGTCGGCGCCGTCGACGCCTTTCGCGAGATGTACGCCCGGACGGCCGCCGTCTTGCCCGTGCCGCTCTCGCCCAGCGCGTAGATGTTGAATCCCAGGCTGCGCATGTCGAGACCGAACTCGATCGCGTCGAGCGCCCGCTGCTGCCCCACGATGCGGGTCAGCGGGGGGATCTCGTCCGTCGTCGTAAACGGGAAGCGCCTCGCGTCGCAGGCGCGACGGAGCTCTTCGGGGGCAAGGGGCCTGGCCATGGAGCCTCCTTCGGAAAAGGTCGCGGGACGCGACTCACCGGATGCGGAAATCCACCCTGCTGTCGGCGAGCTTCTCCTTCTTTTCCGGGGCAAGCGACTTCGGTTCGACGAGAAAGACCCGCGCCGGTTCCACCTTGCCGCCTTCGGTCAACCGGTCGCGCACGCGCGAGGCGCGATCCAGCGCGAGCTGGCGGAGGTCGTCGTTCGTGATCACAATGTGGGTGAGCATGAGCTTCTCCATTTCCGGGACGGGAAGGCTCTTCGCCATCCCGATGATGTTGCGCGGCTTCGGGAACTTCTCCTCCTTGTAGGCGAGCGCCAGGTACTTCGAATATTCCACGGCGTCCACCCGGACGTTGTCCAACGCCGGTACGCCCTGGCCGGCCTTCGCCAGCTCCTTCACCTTCTGAGCGGCGACCTTCCCGCGGAAGATCCCCTGCCGCAACCCCTCCTTGTCCCGGTCGGGGTCGACGTGCCCCTCGATCTCGAGCGTCAGCGCGGGCCGCTCGGTCAGCACCTTGACCAGGTTTCCGATCTTGGCCGCCCCCGGCGCGGGGATCGCGGAGGAACCCGGTCCGAACTCGAGGTACGAGAGCTCCTCGCCTCCCCCGAAGATCGCCCCGAGGAGCGCGAACGGCGATGTGGCCGCCTTGACCAGGAGGTTCCCCAGGATCTTCCAGACGATCCCCCAGACGCTGAACTTCGGATCGTCGATCATCCCCGAAACGGGGAGATCCAGATGGATCTCCCCCTTCCGGTCCTTCAGCAGGGCGACCGCGAGACGCACCGGGAGCTTCGTCGCGTCGGGGCTGTCCACCGACTCACCGAACGTGAACTGGTCGAGGAACACCTTGTTTTCCGCCTCGAGCGCACGCTTCTCGATGTGGTATTTGAGCCCAAGGGAAAGTTTCCCCTTCTGGATGGCGTATCCCGCGAACCGCCCGGAGTACGGCGTGAGCGGGGAGAGCTCCATGTCCCGGAAATCGACCCGGAGATCGAGGAAGAGATCCTTCGACAACGGGTTGAGCTTCCCGACGATCGAAAGCGGCGCGGAGTTCTCCAGCTTTCCCCGGAGGTCGACGTCCGCGCGCGTGTCCTCCTCGGACGACAGGCCGGTCAGACGGCCGCCGATCTCCGCCAGGCTCGCGGAGTAGTTCGGCTTGACGTACCGGTCGCTGAACCGGATCGCGCCCCCCTGCAGCGTCACCGTGTCGATCCGGACCGGAGTCGGCGGCGTTGGGGCCGCTTTGTCGACCGATGACGGGGACGCCGCCGGACGGACGGACGTGTTGTCCATCGCTGCGTTGTCCGAGGAGACGATCCCCTGCACGTTCAGGGTCCCGTCGGGATTCACGACGATCCGCGAGTAGAAGTCCGCGAGAGAGATCTCCCGGATCGCGACCGCCGTCGGGTTGTACCCGACCTGAACGCCCCCGAAATGGAGCGTCGCGAATTTCAGGAACTCCTCTCCCTTCGCCTTGTCGACGGAGGAGAAGTCGTTGACCGAGAACTCCCCCCGGAACGCGGCCCGCGCCGGTTTCCCCTTCGGCGCGTCGATCGACAGGTCCCCTCCCGCGGAGACGCTGCCCCCCGTAAGCAGGATCCGGACCTTGTCCGTGTAATACGGCTGGAACGGCACCAGGGAAACCGATTTCAGCCGCATCTTCGCGGTCAGGGACGGCGGTTCGACCGAGAAGCCTCCCCCCAGCGATACCGCCCCCTCGCCGTTGAGCATCGTGGAAAAGGAGAATTTCCCCTTGCGGTTCCTCTCCGTCGACACGGTGTCCGCCCGCAGCTTCAGGCGGTCCAGAGCGATCCGCACCGCCGGATCCGTTCCCGGGTCCTCCATGCGCAACGCGTTCCCGTCGACGGACACGTTGTCCAGCGTCACGACGAGCGGCTTGTCCGGACCTTCGTCCCGGGAGACTTTGTAGCCGGTCCGCACGTCCAGGGTCCCTCCCTTCACGACCACGGGGACCGACTCCGCGTAGTACGGCGCATATTTGCCCGGCAGGAGCCTGCCGATCGCGACCGACCCGCCCGAGGACAGCGGTTCCAGGGTGAAGTTCGCCTTCAGCTCCACGGTCTCCCGGGAATCGGTCGCGAGGGAAAGCGTCGCCTCCGCCATTTTTCCCGGCTCGGTGCTCAGCCGGTCAACGTCGACCCGGATATCCCCGATGGAGGTGCGAAACGGACTTTTCCGGGAGGCGTCCGTGAACCGCACCTTTCCGCCGGAGAGACGGATGGAGTCTACGGAAACGATCGACCCCCTGCCGCCCTTTCCCGTGTCCTTCGCCGCGACGGCCACTCCGCCGTTTCCGGATCTCCCCTTGCCCGTCTCCGGCACCAGGGAGAGGAGATTCAGGGTCCCGTCCCGGTCGATCGCGGCGTCGATCTCGGGGTCCCGCACCATCAGGTTCGCGAGCCGAACCTCTCCCGCCATGACGTCCGAAGGGGAAACGACCGCCTTGACCATCGGAAGCCGGATCCACGGACGCCGGTCCAAACCCCGGACCACGGCTTCGCGGAGGATCACATCCCCCTGGACCCGGACCGCCGGCGGGCGGTTTTTGTGCTGGACGAATGAGACTTCCGCCTTGACGTCCAGGAACGCGGACGGAACCTCGTAGGGGCGCCGGAACGGCACGTATTCGAGGTAGTGCGGGATCTCGAGGTCCATGAGGTTCACGTCGAAGATCGTTTCGAGGGATTCGCTGAACGGCTTGCTCCTCCCTTTTAACGAAACCGCCTTCCCGTTGACGACCGCGGCGAAGAACGGCTGGATGTAGCGGTCCACGTAGTAGGGAAGGTTCGACAGGAACGGAACCGCAAGGTGGATGCCGCGGACTTCATGGCGGGTGTTCTTCGGCCCGTCGTCGAAGTCCACCTTCCCGTCGACGATCTGGATATTGTTAAAGGAATACTTTAGAGGTTTGGATTCTTTTACTGGTTTTTTCGAGAATTCCTCTATCAAATCAGAGAAGTTGTAGGATCCGTCCCCGCGCCGCGAGATATTCACGTACGGCCGTTGCAGGCGCGCTTCGCCCAGCACCGGGCCGCCCCGGAACACCGACGCAAGCTGGATGTCCAGGAAGATCTCCTCGGCGGAGATCCAGGTGCCCGAAGCGTCGCGCTCCGCGATGGAGAGCCCCCGGATCGAGACCGACAGCGCGAACGGGTCCACCCGGACGGCCGCGACGCTCGACTTCCGGTGAAGCGCGTCCGACAGCGCCCCGGGAAGCACGGATTTCAGTATGGCGGGGAGGATCAGGTAGCCGAGCAGGGCGTAGACCGAAACCGTCGCGACCGCCGCGATCAGCCCGATCCGGTACGACGGCTTCGCACGGAACTCCGACAATCTCCCCACTCCCGGTCACCCCTCCCCTTCCATCGCCGGATCGTACCTGCCGAAGCGCGCCGCTCCGTTCAGCTTCGCCCGGTGCAGGAACGCCGATCGGGCAGCCGGGGCATTCGCCGGATCGCCCTTCCATGCCTTCAGCACCGGGTCCTGCAACGCCCGTCCGTAGGAGAAGCTCAGTTCCCACGGATGCCTTCCCATCGCGTTCATTGCGCTCAGGTGCTCCGTGGCCTGCCGGGGGGTCTGCCCGCCCGACAGGAACACGATCCCCGGGACGGAGGGAGGTACGGCTCCCCTCAAGGTGCGGACGGTGTCCTCCGCCACCCGGCCCACGGGTGCCTGCTCCGGGGACTTCTTGCCGGCAACGATCATGTTCGGTTTCAGGAGGGTGCCCTCGAGCTTCACCCGGTGGGCCGCAAGCTCCGCGTAGACCGTCGAGAGGAGCTCCGCGGTCACTTCCCCGCACCGTTCGATCGTGTGCCCCCCGTCCATCAGGACCTCCGGCTCCACGATGGGGACAAGTCCCGCTTCCTGGCACAGGGCCGCGTACCGCGCGAGGGCGTGCGCATTCGCGACGATGCAGTATCGGGTCGGCATCCCCTCGCCGATGTCGATCACCGCCCGCCACTTCGCGAACCGCGCCCCCAGCTCACGGTACGCCGCGAGGCGTCCCCGAAGCCCATCGAGCCCCTCCGTGACCTTTTCCCCCGGGAATCCCGCAAGCGCCTTCGCGCCTTCGTCGACCTTGATGCCGGGGACGATCCCCTGCGCGGCGAGCAGTTTCGGGAACGGCGTGCCGTCCGACGCCGTCTGCCGCATCGTTTCGTCGTACAAGATCACCCCGCTGATGAATTCGGAGATCCCCGGCGCGGTGAAGAGGATCTCCCGGTACGCCCTGCGGTTTTCCCCGGTGGAAGGGACTCCGATTCCCTGGAAACGCTTCTCGATGGTCGGCGCGCTCTCGTCGGCGGCGAGGATTCCCTTGCCGGGAACGACCAGGGACCTCGCAATGGATTCGAGTTCCTTTATTTCCATCGACGCCACCTCCTGTCCGGCGGTCATTCTTCCAGACCGTGGGATGCGTCCCACCTGCTATATTCTTCCAAGAAAGGTAAAAACGGAACGGGAAATCGGGAGGCCGCGATGGCGGGACGGAGGGACGACCCGGTGCTGGTGTACTCCACCGACCGGGGGCTGGTGTGCCCCCGGTGCCGCGCCCCGATGGCGGAGTGCGCCTGTCGCCGGGATGCGCCCCCGCCCCCGGGCGACGGAGTCGTGCGGGTGCGCCGGGAAACGAAGGGGCGCGGAGGAAAGACGGTCACCACCGTGTCCGGCGTGCCGCTGTCGGAAAACGCCTTGAGGGAGCTTGCCTCCGCGCTCAAGCGGCGGTGCGGCACCGGAGGGACGCTCAAGGACGGCGTCATCGAGATCCAGGGCGACCACCGGGACTCGGTCGTGATCGAGCTCTCGGCACGCGGGTTTCTCGTGAAGAAGGCGGGAGGATGACGGGACGATCCGGGGATGGGGTCGTGGAACCGGAAAAGGAAAGGGCCGGGGGGAAGCCCCCCGGCCCGCAGGAAGATCGGCGGATTCCCCCCGCCGCTATTCGTAGACTCCGGCGCCCGCGAACACGTCCTTCCCCGGGACGCGGTAGATGTAGGTGACCTTCTTTCTGGGTTTCGGATCTCCCGGGTTGGCCCACATGTAGTCGACCCATCCCTCGCCCTTCCCCTTCGCCAGCTCCACGAACTCCACGAAGAGGAGCTTGCCGGGATCGCCCTTGTCCTTCCGGTCGAGCACGTTCTGCCCGATCAGCGCGGGGCTCATCGGATGCGCGAGCATCTTCCCGTCGAGATCCATCAGGAACACGTACGTGTCCTTCCAGACGAATTTCCCGTCCTTCTTGTTGATCTCGGCGATGGCCGCCTCGACTCCCTGGTCGGTGACCATCTTCGCGGCTTCCTTGCTCTTCGCGACGCACTCGTCCTTCGTGCCGCTCTCCGCCATCGCGGCCCCCGCGAGACACAGGGCTGCCGCGATCCCAACGACGGCCAACGTGAATTTCCGCATTCTTCGCCCTCCCGGATCGGTCTTTCGATCTGTAGTTGACGAACGAATCCCCGCTCCCGATTTCCCCCGGACCTCCTCTACCGGATAATGTACCAGAGGATCCGGGAAACGCGTCATCGAGCGGGCGATATTTCCGCATCCCGGCGTTCGATCCGGGCGAAACCGAACGATCCCATCCATTTCAGGATCGTCCCCGGTGACGTCCTTTCGTAACGATTCCGTACATCCGTTCGCCTTTTGCCTTCCGGCAGTACGGAATCGCTTCGGATTCATTTAAAATTCCGCGCGTTTTAAAAACGTTTATCGATAGAACGGTAAAGGGGTTCCGGACCGAACGCTCTTGCAACCGCGAACCGTTGCCGAATTCCGGCCGTTCGCATCCCCCCCCGGCACAGTGGTTGCGGACGGTTTCCACACCATGGCCCCCTGCCCGGGGGACGATGCCGCCATCGACGGAGGATGCATGAAAAAGTCTGTTCCCATCGTCGCGCTCCTCGCCTCCCTCTTCGCACCGCACCCTCTTTCCGCGGCCGGGGATTCCGCCGCGGCCGGGGCTATGGTTCGCCTGTACGGATCCCCGGTGGTGATGGAAAAGGTGTTCGAACCGGCCCGGGACGGCCTTCGCGACTCCCTCGGCGTCGGGCTGTTCCTGGCCGGGATCGGCGAGGCGAACGGGCTGGAGTCGCTGATCAACGGCGAGTGCGAGGCCGCGATGCTGTCATCGCCTCTCGAGGACGCGGTGGCGGAAATGACGCGGTACGGAAGGAGGGAGATCCCGACGGACCTCCGGCGGCACCCCGTCGCGTCGGAACGGGTCTGGGTCATCGTGAATCCGTCGAACCCGGTACGTTCCATCTCCCTCCGGGATCTCGAAGGGATCTACCGCGGCCGGATCACGAACTGGCGGGAACTCGGGGGCCCGGACCTCCGGATCGTGCCGGTGCAGCCTCCGTCCGGCACGGCCGCCCGAAAGACGCTGATCCGCGACCTCCTTGCGGGGAACCCGGACGCGATACGGGGGATCGAAACGCAAGGCGCGAAGGACACGGCGAATTACGTCCGGTTTCTCGACGGCGCGATCGGTGCGATGCCGATCCCGGACCTCCCGCCGAACTACATGAAATTCCGGATCGTGGAAACGGGGGAGATCCGGTACGGCCTGTACCTGGTCACGCGGGGCGCACCCTCGCCGGAGCTGGGCAGGGTCCTGGATTTCCTCAACGCGGACGCGGAGCGTACGTCCCGGAACTGACGACGGCCCCTCCGAAGTGGTCGCAGATCAGGGCGGCGACCTTCCTCGACAGGAGCAACCCCACGTGGGATGCGCGGACCACGGCGGAGCGGGCTCCTTCCACACGGGTCTCCTCCACGCGGACCACGCCGTCGTGCGGCTTTTCCAGCCCGAACAGTACGCCGGTCCCGATCGGAACGTCCCCCGCGACCACCAGCAGCTCCCGGCTCGGGTTCCACCGCTGCGGTCCCCCGACGATCCCCTCCAGGGCGGATTTCCCGAGGAGCCACCGGCCGGCCCCGACGCGGGACAGTTTCTCCGCCAGCGAGCACCGCCCCATGGGGGATCCGAGCATCGCCACTTTCCCGACCCGGGGAATTTCCCCTTCGAGCAGCATCCTCGCGATGACCACACCGCCGAGGCTGTGCCCCACCAGGTGGACGGTTTCCCCTTCGGTGGCCTCGATGAAGGCGCGCAGCTCGACGATCGCCGCTCCGATTCCGCGGCGCCACGACCGGTAACGGAAGTAGCGCGGGCGGAACCCGGCCTGCGACAGACGTCCCCCGAGCACCCGCATCTCGGCTCCCGTCATCCAGAGTCCGTGCACGAGAACGACCGGATCCCCCGCCGGGCCGCGATCCCTGTTTCCTGTGGTCAATCGCCCTCCAGGGCGCGATTATAACGCATCGCTTGATGGTAGACTGTGCCGATGAGCGGATCCGTCACGCTTCCCCTCTGGGCCGCCCTTCTCTTCGCCGCGCTGGCGATCCTCGGCGCCGTCGACCGACTGCTGGTCCCCGGGGTCCGATGGTTTCTCCGCCGGCGCGTGAACATCGTCCTCGAGGAGATCGGCAAACGCCTCCACCTCGAGATCCGCCCGTTCACCCTCACCAAGCGGCAGGTCCTCATCGACCGCCTGATGTACGACCCGAAGGTCCTTGCGGCGGCGGGAGAGCACGCCCGCGAAACGGGAATCCCGCGCGACGTCGCGGTGGCGGAGGTGGAGCGGTACGCGAGGGAGATCGTCCCGGCGTTCAACGCCTACGCCTACTTCCGGGTGGGATACTGGCTCGCCCGCAGCGCCGCCCGGGCGCTCTACCGGGTTCGGGTGGGATTCACGGACGAGGAGGGACTCTCGCGGGTCGACCCGAAATCCACCGTGGTGTTCGTCATGAACCACCGGAGCAACATGGACTACGTCCTGGTCGCGTATCTGGCCGCCACGCGGACCGCGCTTTCCTACGCCGTCGGGGAGTGGGCGCGGATCTGGCCGCTGCAGACGCTGATCCGGTCCCTGGGCGCCTATTTCATCCGGAGGAATTCGTCGGATCCGCTCTACCGCCTCGTGCTGGAACGGTACGTGGCGATGGCCACCGAGGGCGGCGTCGTCCAGGCGATCTACCCGGAAGGAGGATTGACGAAGGACGGCGCGCTCAAGTCCCCGAAGCTCGGGCTGCTCGACTACATGACCCGGGCGTTCGACCCGGCCGGGGAGAGGGACATCGTCTTCATCCCCGTGGGGATCAACTACGACCGGACGTTCGAGGACAGGACCCAGGTGCTGGCCTTCCAGGGAAACGCGCCCCGGCGCGGGATCGCATTCGTCGCCGCGAAATCCCTGTCGTTCGCGTTCCGGAACTTCTATCTCATGGCGCGCGGGCAATGGTACCGGTTCGGCTACGCGTGCGTGAACTTCGGGTCCCCCGTCTCGATGCGCTCCTTCTGCCGCGACCGGGGGATCGCTCCGGCGACGCTGGCGCGGGAGGACCGTTTCCGGGAGGTTGCGGTCCTCGCCGATACGCTGATGGATGCCGTGGGAAAGGTGATCCCCGTCCTCCCGGTCTCCCTCCTGGCGACCGTCCTCCTCCGGCGTCCCGACGTCCGGCGGAGCGAACTGGAGCTGAAGGCGGAGGCGCTGCGGCTGATCCGGGAGCTCTCCGACGCCGGAGCCCACGTCTACATTCCGAGGAAGGACCAGGATTACGCCGTGACCGTGGGACTTCGCGCCCTCGCCCTTCGCCGGCTGGTCACGGAAGAGGACGGGCTGTACGCGCCTGCGGAAAACGAGATCCCGCTGCTGCGCTACTACGCCAACGCGATCCGCCACCTGCTGCCCGTCCAGGAATGAGAACGGCCCGGGGCCTTGCGGCCCCGGGCCGTCCGTCACCGTTTCCCCAATTTCCGGTCTACGGCTTCCTCTTCCCGGATTTCGCCGGAGCCGCCTTCGCCTTGGCCGGCGCGGCGCCTTCCGGCCAATGGTTCAGGTCGTGCGCGACGTTGTGGCACATTCCGCACTTGGGGAACTTCTTCATCATCGCCGCCGGGTGTTTGCTCCCGTGGCACTGCTGGCACTCGGGGACCGCCTTGTGCCGGTTCTCGTGGCACTTCACGCACGCCACGCTCTTGTGTTTCGTCTCGGTGGCGGA
>JACRNP010000183.1 GCA_016234845.1 Deltaproteobacteria bacterium
AACCGCGGCAGGATGAAGTACCCCACCCCGTAGATCATCATCGACATGAAGCCGAGCAGGTTGAAGTGGACGTGGGCGAACTTCACCCACCCCGCCGTATCCGTCCCGCCCATCCAGATCCCGAGAACGGCGGCCAGGAAGAAGTAGACGAGCGACGCGACCACGAACCCCTTGGTGTACCGGTCCATCGGTTTCCTCTCCGTATCGCGGATTGCCCGGGGATCTCCCGGGCCGTTAGGGAAAGGATGCCACGAGGAAGGGGCGGGTTCCTTGACAGGCGTCAAGGAGGGCCCGCCCCCCGGGTGGAAAGGTATCCCGCCCTGTTACGCTTGCGCTTCCGCCCGCGCGGGCCGAACGGTCAACAGGTCCACGACGGTCGTGAGCAGCCCCGCCAGGAAGAAGATCCCGGCGACCAGGGTGACGCCCATCCAGAGGCGCATGTACGACTGCGCCACCATGTACCCCATGCCGAGCACCCGCTCGATGTAGCTCTGCAGCACCCCCGCGACGCCGAAGGTGAGGCCCATGATCATCATGGCGATGCACATCGTCCAGAACCCGATCTTGCCGCGGGAGTCGTCGTACGCGGCGATCCCTTTCAGCTTCGGCATCGCGTAGTAGAAGATGGTCAGGTTCAGCAGCGCATACGCGCCGAAGAACGCCAGGTGCCCGTGCGACACCGTCACCTGGGAGCCGTGGGTGTAGTAGTTGATCTGCGGCAGGGTGTGCAGGAACCCCCACACGCCGGCGCCGATCAGGTGCATCACCGCGCACCCGATCGCGTACGTCCAGGTCAGCCGGTTCACGATCCTCGCCTCGCGCTTCTTCACGTGGTGCATGGTGTCGAAGACCATCATGATGATCGGCAGCGGCTCGAGCGCGGAGAAGATCCCGCCGACCCACAGCCAGTACCTCGGCGCGCCGATCCAGTAGTAATGGTGACCGGTGCCCGCCACGCCGGTGAACAGGAACAGCCCGATCTCGACGTAGAGCCACTTCTCCACCACCTCGCGCTCGACGCCGGTCAGCTTCATCAGGATGAACGCCATGATCGCACCGGTGACCAGCTCCCAGGCGCCCTCCACCCAGAGGTGGATCACCCACCACCAGTAGTACCAGTCGATGACGAGGTTCCGGTAGAAGGGGATCCCGAAGAGGTACAGCAGGGCCAGGAAGACGAGCCCCCCGAGCAGCGTTCCCTGGATCACCGTCCAGTTCCGGGCTTTCAGCATCGTCATCCCGACGTTGAACAGGAAGACGAGCGCCCCGACGACCACCACGAAGTCGAGCGCCATCGGGATCTCGAGGAGCGGGCGCCCCTGCGTCCATCCGAAGAGGAATCCGACCAGCGCCGCGACTCCCGTGACGAGCAGCGCGATCAGCTGGAACCAGGCCAGCTTCTCCGAGTAGATCTCCGACTTCGTCTCCTCGGGGATGATGTAGTACGTGCCGCCCATGAAGCCGAGCAGCATCCACAGGACGAGCAGGTTGGTGTGGAACGCCCGCGCCGTGGAGAACGGGAAGACGTCCACGATCCACTGCGGCACGGTGAAGGTGTAGTTGACGGCCAGCCACAGCCCCACCAGGACCTGGAGCACAAAGAGCGGGAGCGCGGCGGCGAAGTACCAGTAGGCGATCTTCTGGGAGCGGTATTCCATCGGGGCCTCCTTATTTCAGGGTCGCGAGGAACCTGGCCACTTCGTCCAGCTCCCGCTCCGAGAGGTTGTCCTTCTGCGCCGGCATCTTCGCGCCCGGGTCGACGTCCCTGGGGTCGCGGACGTACCGTTCGATCTCCTCCGCCGTCATCCCGCTTCCGATCCGGTCGAGCGCGGGTCCGAACGTCCCGCCGGTCCCCTTGAGGGAGTGGCAGTTCATGCACCCCTTCGTCTGGAAGACGGCTGCGCCCGGCGACACCCCGACCATGGCGACCATCCGCTGCTCGCCCCGCGACAGCCGCTTCCGGCTGTCCTGCGGGGGCCAGTCGTTGTTGTTGATCTCCCCGACCCAGGTGAAGAAGGCCACGAGGTCGGCGACCTCCCGGTCGGACAGGTGCTGGTTCGGCATCTTCCGGGGGGAGTTGGCGAACGCCACCTCGGGCGATTTCAGCCGGAACCGGATCCCCTCCTCGCCGACCCGCTGGACCACCTTGGTCAGGTCGGGGGCGTAGTAGCCGCCGAAGCCGAGGATCGTGTGGCAGTCGTTGCAGTTGTACTTCTCGAACGTTCGCTTCCCGGCGACGACCGGCTCGGACAGCTTGTCCACGTTCGCCAGCGTCGCCACCTGCCGGTGCGTGTCCCACGTAAGGCCCAGGAACAGGACCGTCGAGGACAGCGTCCCCAGCAGGAAAATCCAGAAGGCGGTCTTCTTGGTCATCCGTCTCCTCCCCTTGGTGCCGCGGTTGCCGGCGGCCTCGCGCCTCCGCCGGTTTCGTGGTGGGTCGCCGATGGGTGGAACACGGCACCGACTCCACACGGGGCTTAGAGTACGATCCGGGAAGCCGGGGTTCATTGACCCAGGTCAAGCGGGGAAAAATCGGCGGTGCGTCCGTCCAAATCCATGTATCATCAGGGGAAAATCCCGGCGGACGGGGGTCTCGCGCCATGCGGAAGCTGATCCAGGGGATCCATCGGTTCCACAAGCAGTACTGGAGCGCGAACCGGGAGCTGTACCGGCGTCTGGCGGACCACGGCCAGTTCCCCGAGGCGCTCTTCATCACCTGCTGCGACTCCCGGGTCGACCCGCTGACGATCACCCACGGGCAGCCGGGCGACCTCTTCATCCTGCGGAACATCGGGAACTTCGTTCCTCCCTACTCCGAAAACCCGCCGGACGGCACCGGGGTGGCCGCCGCGGTGGAGTACGCGGTGGTCCACCTGGAGGTGCGGGACATCATCGTCTGCGGCCACTCCGACTGCGGGGCGCTGAAGGCGCTCTACAAGGACCGGGCGGCCCACGCCGGAACCCCCCACATCGCGGAGTGGCTGTCGCACGGCGACCGGACGATGGCCGTGGTGGCGGCCAACTACCCGGAGCTCTCCCGCGAGGAGCGGTACGAGATCACCGCCGAGGAGAACGTGCTGGTGCAGATGGAGAACCTCCGGACCTACCCGGTGGTCCGGAAGGCGGCGCAGGCGGGGAAGCTCCACGTCCACGCCTGGTATTACGATATCGGCGCCGGAACGGTCTACCGGTACGCGCCGGAGCGCGAGCAGTTCGAGCCGATCCGCGAAGAGGAGCACTGAGATGGGCGAATACCGGGTCGAGAGGGATTCGATGGGGGAGGTCCGGGTGCCGGCGAAGGCATACTACGGCGCGCAGTCGCAGCGGGCGGTCGAAAACTTCCCGGTGAGCGGAGAGCGGATGCCGCTCCCGGTGGTGTACGCGGCCGTCCTGCTGAAGGGATTCGCGGCGGAGGTCAACGCGGGACTGGGGCTTGTCCCCCCCGCCTCCGCCGAGGCGATCTCCCGCGCCGCCCGGGAGGTGCTCGAAGGGAAGTTCGACGACCAGTTCGTGGTGGACGTCTTCCAGACCGGCTCGGGCACCTCGACGAACATGAACGTGAACGAGGTCCTCGCGAACCGGGCGAACGAACTGCTGGGGAAGCCGCTGGGCGGGAACGCGCCGGTCCACCCGAACGACCACGTGAACCGGTGCCAGTCGAGCAACGACGTGATCCCGTCCGCGATCCGGATCGCCGCGCGGCGGGAGCTGTCGGACCGTCTGCTGCCGGCACTCGGGGAACTGCGGGACGCGCTGGCGTCGAAGGCGGCGGAGTTCGCGGACGTCCTCAAGATCGGCCGGACCCACCTTCAGGACGCGGTCCCGGTCACGCTGGGCCAGGAATTCTCCGGGTACGCCTCCCAGGCGGACCACGGGATCCGGCGGATCCGGGCCACGTTCCCCGACCTGGAGGAGCTGCCGCTGGGGGGAACCGCCGTGGGCACGGGCTTGAACGCCCACCCGGAGTTCGCATCGCGGACGATCGCGGAGGCGGCGCGGGCCACCGGCGTTCCGTTCCGTCCGGCGGAGAACCGGTTCGAGGCGATGGGGGCGCAGGACCCGCTGGTGGCGGCCGGCGGCGCGGTCAAGGGCGTCGCGGCCTCCGTCCTGAAGATCGCCCACGACCTGCGGCTGCTGTCGTCCGGCCCGCGGTGCGGCCTCGGGGAGATCGACCTACCGTCGCTTCAGCCGGGCTCCTCCATCATGCCGGGGAAGGTGAACCCGGTGATCCTCGAGGTGGCGATCCAGGCCTCGGCCCAGGCGATCGGCAACGACGCCGTCGTCACGCTGGGCGGGGCGCTCGGCGTCCTCGAGCTGAACGTGATGCTTCCGGTGATGGCGCGAAACCTGCTCGGGTCGGTGTCCCTGATGTCGTCCGTCACGTCGATGCTGGCCACGAAGTGCGTGGCGGGGATCGTCCCGAACCGGGCGCGGTGCGCGGAACTGATCGAGCAGAGCCTGGCGATGGTCACGCCGCTGGCGGTGCGGATCGGGTACGACCGCGCCGCGGAGCTTGCCCACGAGGCGTACCACTCCGGCAGGACGATCCGGCGGCTGCTTTCGGAGAAGGGGATCCTCCCCGCGGACGAGATCGACCGGATCCTCGACCCGCGGAACATGGTCTGATCATTCCGGCGAGCCCGGCCCCTTCCTGCCGCAGAAGGCGCAGTGGGTCCATTCCGGCTCCACGGGCATCCGGCAGGAGTTGCACGCGTCCTGCTTGAACGTCCCGCAGTGCGGGCAGAACGGGAGCTTGGCGTCCACGACCCGGTCGCACTTCCCGCACCGGCGTTCGTGCCGCGTCTGCGGCCCGATGACCCGGAGAACCTCCTCCAGCGTGGTCTCCCCCTTCCGGACCTTGCCGACCCCGTCCTCCACCAGCAGCTTCATCCCGGCGCTCCTCGCCATGGAGAGCAGCTCCGACTCCTTGTATCCCGTGCAGATGTGGTGCCGGAAGTCGTCGTTCATGACGAACAGCTCGAACACGCCGGTGCGCCCGAAATATCCGGTCTGGCTGCACCGGTCGCACCCCTTGCCGCGGAAGGAGCTCTCCATCAGGAGGCCGTGCGGCAGGTTCAGCAGGGCGGTGGTGTCCGGATTCACCGGCTCCTCGATGCGGCAGTGGGGGCAGATCTTCCGGACCAGCCGCTGCGCCAGGATCCCCTCCAGCGCCGACGCGATGAGGTACGGCTTGACCCCCATGTCGATCATGCGGGTGATGGACGCCACCGAGTTGTTCGTGTGGAGGGTGGTGAGCACCATGTGGCCGGTCAACGACCCCTTGAACGCGACGTCCGCCGTCTCCTGGTCCCGGATCTCTCCCACCAGGATCACGTCCGGGTCCTGGCGCAGCGTCGACCGGAGGATCGACGCGAAGGTCGTCCCGGCCTTTTCCTGCACGTACACCTGGTTCGCGTCCTCGAGGAAATACTCCACCGGGTCCTCGATCGTCTCGAAACTCCGGGTGCTCTCCAGCATCGCCGAGAGGATGGAGTAGAGCATCGTCGTCTTCCCGCTTCCCGTCGGGCCGGTGGAGATGATCATCCCCTGCGGCTTCCGGATGATCATGTTGAGCTTCCCGAGGTCCCCTTCGTCGACCCCCAGCTCGTCGAGGCGGCGGATCGAGGCGCGCTTGTCGAGGATCCGCATCACCGCCTTCTCGCCGTTGATGGTGGGCATCATCGACACGCGGATGTCCACCATCCGCGTCCCGGACTTGACCGTGATCCGGCCGTCCTGCGGCTTGCGGCGCTCGGCGATGTCCATCTTCGCCAGGATCTTGAGCCGGGAGATCGTCGCCGCATGCAGCTCCGCCGGGACGAAGATCTTGTTGTGCAGGATCCCGTCGATCCGGAACCGCACGAGGGTGTACTTGGTCTTCGGCTCGATGTGGATGTCGCTCGCCTTGTACCGGATCGCCTCCGAGATGACCGCGTTGGCGATCCGGATGATGGGCGGCACCTTGGAGGAGCCGATCAGCTCGTTGATGTTCAGCGGCTTCTCGTCCTCGTCGATGACGATGTCGATCTCGTCCAGCGGCTCCTTCTCGAAGATGTCGTCGAGACCGAACGTCGCCGTCCCGTCCTGTTCCGGCGGCTCGGCCTCCGCCCGCTCGCCGTAGATCTTCCGCAGCTGTTCCTTGATCTCCGCGGAGCGGGCGAGGAGCGGGATGACCTTCAGGCCCGTGATCTGCTCGATGGCGTCGCACTTTACGATGTCCGACGGATCGGCCATCGCGATGTCGACCTGCTTCCCGTCGAGGCGCACCGGGAGCATCCGGTTCTTCTCGCACAGGTCGCGGGGAAGGAACCGGACCACCTCCGGGTGGATCGTCATCTCCCGGAGGTCGACCATCTCGACCCCGAGGAAGCCCTGGAACGCCTTGAGGACGGCGGACTCGGTCGCGGCCCCCAGCCGCGTCAGCGTCTCGCTCAGGATCTCGCCGGACTGCTGGCTCTTGGCCGCCTCGTCGAGATCCTGCCGCCGGATCACCCCGGCGCGCAGCAGGATGTTCCCCGCCACCGCCCGGTTCTCGTCGAACAGCGCGGCGTAGTTCTTGATCTTGCTCTGCTGCCGCTGGGCGATCTCCCGGAGCCGTCGGTTCTCCTGGAGGAGGACGTACTGCTGCAGGGCGAGGCTCACGGTCAGCCGAAGGTCCTCGTCGTTCCACGGCTTGGTGATGAACTTGTAGACCGCTCCCTCGTTCACGGCGCCCAGGATCGACTGGACGTCCGCGTAGCCGGTCAGCATGATCCGGATCGTGTCGGGCCACCGCTTCTTGACCTCGCGGAGGAACTGCGCCCCCGTCATCCCCGGCATCCGGTGGTCGGTGACCACGAGCTGCACCTTCCGCTCCTCGAGCGTCCGGATCCCCGCGTCGGCCGACGCGGCGGTGAGGATCTCGTAGTTCTCCTCGAGGAAGATCCGCCGCAGGGCGGACAGGACCGGCTCCTCGTCGTCCACGAACAGGAGGGTGAATCGCTCCACCCCGGCGTCGGGCGCGTCTCCGGACGGTTCGGCCCCCGGGACGGCGCTCGCCGGAGCCTCCCTCTCCGCGCTCCGGAACAGGTCAGCGTACTTTGTCATGGCCCCCTCGCTGGATCGGTAATTTCACGACGAACGTCGCGCCCCCCCCGGGAGTGTCCTCCACCTCGATCGTCCCTCCGTGCGAGGTGACGATGTCGTACACCATGGTCAGCCCCAGCCCCTTCCCTTTCCCCACCTCCCGGGTCGTGAAGAAAGGCTCGAAGATCCTCGTGCGGAGCGCCGGGGGGACGCCCGGACCGTTGTCGGCGAAGGAGAGGACGATCCGGTCCCCCGAAACCGCCGTGCGGATGACGAGCCGGAGCCCGTCCCGCCGGGCCTGGAAAGCGTTCCGGACCAGGTTCAGGAACATCTGGCAGAAAAGCCCCGGCCGGCAGACGAGGGAGGGGAGGGGGGAGAGCCGGCGATCGATCTCGGCCCCCGGCGGGACCTCGTGCGCCAGGACCGACAGGGTCCGTTCGATCTCGCGGTTCAGGTCCGCCGGCGCCTCGCCCTCCTCGTCGACGTGGGAGAACCCTTTGAGGTCCGCCACGATCTTCCGGACCCGCTCGGTGCCCTCCTGCGTCTGTCGGATCAGCTCCCCCGCGTCCCGCGATATCGCGTCCAGCCGCAGCGCCTCCCGGTGCTTCCGGAGCTCGTCCCGCTCCGGCTGCGGGATTCCGCCCTTCTCGCAGGCCCGCTCGTACCGGGCGATCATGTCGAGGAACCGCTCGATGTACTTCTTCAGCGTCTGGACGTTGCTGGTCACGAACGCGAGCGGGTTGTTGACCTCGTGCGCCACCCCGGCGGCCAGCTGCCCGACCGACGCCATCTTCTCCTGCTGCAGCAGCCGGGTCATCGCGCGCGACAGCTCCTCGGTCCGCTCCCGGACCTTGATCTCCAGGTTTCCGGCGAGCTCCCGGTAGCGCTGCTCCGAGACGACCAGCTTCCGGTTGGTCTCGAGGAGCTCCTCGTAGGAGCGGTTCACCACCTCGGTGTGGACCTCGGTGGTCAGCATCCGCTTGAGGTTGTTGTGCGCCATCGCCGT
Organism: Deltaproteobacteria bacterium; assembly: GCA_016234845.1. Classification (NCBI taxonomy): domain Bacteria; kingdom Pseudomonadati; phylum Myxococcota; class Myxococcia; species Deltaproteobacteria bacterium. The sequence goes on from JACRNP010000183.1 coordinate 8,072, forward strand.
GAGGGTGTCCGCCAGCAGGCAGAGGAGCGCCTCGCCCGGCCCTTCCGCCGGCGCCGGGTCGGCCAGGGCGACGCCGCCGGCCGGCTCCCCCTCCACCAGGATGGTCCGCTCGGACGCCGCTTCCCCCGGCGGCGCCGCCGCGGAACCGTTCCCCCACAGGAGGTTTCCCTTCGGGTCGACGACGTACGCCCCGGGAAGCCCCGCGCGCTCCGCCGCGGCGAGCAGGGGGGCCACCTCGGAATCCGACAGGATCTCCCCCAGGGAGCGATCCATCCCGACGAAGTAGTCGATCCGCGTCTTTCCGCCGTCGTCCATCGTCGCCGTCCTCACTCCGCCCGACAGGCGAGCCGCTGCACGAACGACTCGCGGGTGAGCCCGTGGGTTCCCAGCAGAGCGTGCTTCCGGTCCAGGGTGTCGTACGTCCGCTCGACCAGGGCGCGGAACGTCTCGACGACCCCCCACCCCTCGAGGGCGGAGGCGAGGACGACCGGGATGCCGGTCGGGCCCCAGATGGTCCGGACCTCCTCGTCCGGGGTGATGTCCGGGAGGTCCCGCTTGTTGTACTGGATCACGAGGGGGAGCTTGTCGATGTCGATCCCCACGATCGACAGGTTCCGCTCCAGGTTTCCGAAGCTCTCGACGTTGTTCTTCGCCTCCGCCCTCCGGGAGTCGGCGATGAACGCCACGCCGTCCGCCCGCTGCAGCACCGCCTTCCGGGTCGCGTCGTGCTGGACCTGGCCGGGCACGGTGTAGACCTTCACCTTGATCCGCAGCCCGCTGGGGGCCGTCAGGAAGAAGGGGAGGAGGTCGAAGAAGATCGTGCGGTCGTTCTGCGTGTCCAGGACCATCAGCTCGCCGCGCCCCTCCCGCGCGAGCAGGTCGTGCAGCTTCAGCAGGTTCGTCGTCTTCCCCGACAGCGCGGGGCCGTAGTAGACGAGCTTCAGCACCATGCGGTTTCCGTCGGCGTCGAATTCGATCACGGGCGCGCCTCTTCCCGGAGGGATGCGAGGAAGATGTCGACGAGCGCCGGGTCGAGCGCCGCGCCGCGCAGGACGCCCATCACGCGGACCGCCTC
>JACRNP010000184.1 GCA_016234845.1 Deltaproteobacteria bacterium
ACCCACCGGACGCGCCGCAGCAGCACCTCGGAGATCGGCTTCGTCGCCTTCCGGCGGTCGGCCATCTTCCGCGGAGGGATGTGGGAGAGGTGCCGGGTGTTGCCGGGAGCGATGATCACGATGTCGGCGTCGATCGTCTTCGCCTCGTGCATCTTCGTCGGCGGGAGGTGCGCGATCTGCTCCGGCGACGCTTCCTCGTAGAAGATCCCGTTCGCCTCTTCGAACCCCCCCGCCAGGAGCGGGTGCGCTCCCGCCCGCATCACCTCGCGGTAGACCGCGAGCGCCAGCGGCCTCCCCAGCTCGCTCGTGGAGATCCGGACGATCTCCCCCTTCTTCGCCTTGACGGAATGACGGACCAGCACCTCCGCAAGCCTCTTCACCTGCCGCTCGGAACCCAAGGGAACCCCCCCTCTTTCCGGATGTCTTCGCTTCGCCGCGCCGGCCTCACTCGCCCCGCTTGACCGCCTCGATGGCGGCCATCTTCCGGCGGGCCTCCTCGACCTTCTTCATCGCTCGGTCCAGCACCCCGGGGTCCGCCGACTGGAGATTGAAGGTGTAACAGGTGTCCGCGAGGAACGGCGACTTCACCCCGAGCTGCCGGTTCTCCTCCATGTCGAGGGTGAGCACCCCGTCCCACTTCTGCCCCAGGATGCTGTACGACCCCACGAAGATCGAGCGGAACGTCGACTCGAGCATCTCGTAGACGTGCGTGCAGCTCATGTTCCGGGGGATCCGCTCCTTGACCTTCTTCAATCCTCCCCGCTCCAGCACGCCGATCCCCTTGAGCGTCGAAAGCATCTCCAGCGGCCGGGTCTCGCAGCACGGGTAGGGGATCCGGTCCATCTTCCCCGCAATCTCCTCGATGCGGTAGCTGTCCGACAGGACCATCGCGAGGTTCATGTCGTGGAAGTCGTCGTGCAGGCGGGTGATCGTGAGCAGGCGTCCGTCCTCGAGCTTGTACATCTCGCACTTGAGGATCCGGCCGAAGCTCTGCTTGTGGTGCTTGGCCAGCTGCTGGATCGTCTCGAAATCCATCGTATCCCCTTCGACTCAGCGGTCTTCCGGCGGCCCCGCGAACAGCTTCCGCAGCATCGCGAGGTTCCGCAGGTCCATCTCGAACTCGTCGTTCCCGTCCTTGGGCGTTTCGAGCACCATGGGGGTGGAAGCGAACCCCTTGTGGGCGAGAATGCGGTGGAAGGCCGAAAGCGGGATCTTTCCCCGGCCGAGGTGCTCGTGCCGGTCGACCTTGCTCCCGAGAGGCGTCTTCGAGTCGTTCAGGTGCCACATCCGCACCAGCGGCGCGATCCCGAGCGACGTCAACTCCGCGAGGAGCGCCTCCCAGCCGTCGTCCGTCCCGATGTCGTACCCGGACTCGAACAGGTGGGCGCTGTCGAGGCACACCCCCACGTCGGGGGGGTTCGCCGCGGCGTCGAGAAGCGCCCGCAGCTGGCCGATCGACCGCCCGATCGAGTTCCCCTGCCCCGCGGTGTTCTCCAGGAGCAGGGTGACCCCGCCCGGGAAGCGGCCGAAGGACGCAAGGGCCGTCGCGATGCGGGAGATCCCCTCTTCCGCCGGGTCGTCGCCGCTCGATCCGGGGTGCATCACCAGGTACGGGACCCCGAGCATCGCCGCGCGGGACGCCTCGTCCTCGAGTGCGTACAGGGAGCGGGTGCGGACCGTCTCCTTCGAGGAGGCGAGGTTGATGAGGTAGGCGCAGTGGATCGCCGCCACCTTCACGCCGGTGCGTCCGCACTCGTCGCGGAACGCCCGGGCGTCCTCCTCCTCGAGCGCCTTTCCCGTCCACCGGGTGTTGTGCTTGGAGAATATCTGGACGACGTCCGCGCCGATCCGTTTCCCGCGCTCGGGCGCCGTGTGGACTCCCCCCGCGACGGAGACGTGCGCCCCCAGCGGCGGCGCTTTCCGTTTCACGATTTCTTCCGCTCCATCCGGTGGCACTGCCGGCAGTTCTTCTTCCGCAGCGGGTGGTTCCCCGGCATCGGAGGCCCTTTTTCGAGCCTGGCGGCGGACGCCGGTTCCTTTCCGTCGTGGCACGACAGGCACACCGCGTCGGCCGCGGCCGTGTCCTCGATCGCCGCCACGCTGAGGTGCGCCTCGGACCGGTGGATGAAACGCTCCTTCCCCGTCATGGAGAGCATCGCGAGCAACGCGACCACCACCACCACGAATACGAGAAACTGGATGTCCTTCGGCCGGATCTTCCCCACGGCGTTCAGCCCGCCGCCTTCGGCTTGCCGACCCGGAGGACGCATTCGTCGCGCCCCTCCCCGCGGGTCCCCTCGAAGCAGAGCGTACAGCGCAGCGCCCCTTCCCAGGTTCCGAAGTCGACCGAGTGTGCGACCTTGCACAGTGTCTCGACGTCGTCGTCCGGAAGCCCCATCGCCCGCCATTCGTCGACCAGCGGACATTTCGACATGGCGATGACCGCCTCGTCGGGACCGAGGGATACGATCCGCGGAGCGAACTGGTGCTGCTTCACCGGGTCCGGCGACGCGAACTCCCGGGCCGCCTGGGCCAGGTCCCCCCCGCGCGCCTTCTCCGAGTAGTTGCGCCTCGACTTCTCCTCGCCGTAGTTGTAGATCGCCTCGCTCATCAGGTCGATCGCCTGCGCCTCGCCCAACCGCTTCCGCAAAACAAGGAACAGGTGCGCGTAGACCGCCGCCCGCTGGCGGGTCGCCTGCGCCACCTTTTCGCCGATGTCCGACATGAGCCCTCCCCGCGCCTTGGTGCTTCCATTCATGAATCTTGATGCCAACGTTTGATTTTAGGGCCGGGGAGAGCGGTTTTCACCTGTTTTCTAAAAAGAACCGGGGAGCGCCAGAGGAGAGCGCCCCCCGGGTACGACTACCTGGCGGCGGCTTTCCTCGCGGAACCGCGGTCGGCCGCCTTCGCCGGCTCGTCCGGGAGGGCGGCGATCCGGCAATATTCGTCCCGCACGTACTCCTTGAACCGCTTCACCGCCAGTTTCGCCGCCGGGTCCTCGACCGTCCCCTCCCCGGCGGGGGCGCCGTCGGACGACGCCCGGAGCAGATCGTAATACCGGACCCCCGAGGCGGTGGCGTAGGAGCGGGAAGGGACGAGCACCGTCGGCGACTCGCCCTTCTTCGACCGCCAGACGGACGCCCCGACCAGCTTGAGCCCGGAAAGCAGCCCCTCCTCGAAGTGGATCTCCACGTCGGCGAGCTTGCCCGCCGGCGTCCCCCCGTGGTTCAGAACGTAGTGCACCCGCATGGTGTTGCCCTCCTTTGCGCGATGTTGCGCGACAAGGAGTTCAATCCCCGTGCCGGCCCGACCGCTCACACCATCATCTGGTACGGGTCGACGTCGGTTTCGAGGACGGCGCCCAGTTTGCGCACCTGTTCGCGCAGCGGCCGCAGGAAGGGCGGGAACACGTCCCCCACGGGCAGATCGGGGGGGAGGACCAGCAGGACCTGGTAACGGAAGCGGCGCTTGACCCTGGCGATGGGGGACGGCGCCGGACCCAGAAGGCGTATCCCATGCGCCGCCGCCGGTCC
>JACRNP010000185.1 GCA_016234845.1 Deltaproteobacteria bacterium
GCCGCACCGGCTCCCCGGGCGATGTTGCGCGCGGCGGCGGCCGGGATCACGAGAAGCGCGGTCACGAGCAAAATCCCCACCGTGCGGATCGCGGTCGTCACCACCAGCGCCACCACCAGGGAGAAGGAGATCTCCACGGCGCGCACGGGCACCCCCTTCGTGCGGGCGAACCCCTCGTCCACACCGAGGAGAAGGATCCGGTTGTACGAGACGAACAGGTAGGCGGCGACGGCCACCAGGAGCGCTGCCATCCAGACCAGTTCGGCGTCCGACACCGCGAGCGGGTCCCCGTACAGGAAGGACTGGAGGTTCCGCGTCAATCCCTTCTCCCGGCTGATCACGGCGATTCCGAGCGCGATGACCGTGGAGAAGAACACGCCGATGACCGTGTCGGTCGACAGGTCGGTGCGCCCGCGCACCAGCGTGATGGCCACGGCGACCAGCGCCCCGAAGGCCGCCATGGTCCACGTCGGGGATACGCCCAGCAGCACGCCGAGCGCGACGCCGGTGAAGGCCGAGTGCCCGATCGCGTCCGAGAAGAACGCCATGCGGAACTGCACGAGCGGGACCCCGACGGCCGCGGCGGCCGGGGCGACCAGCAGCAGGGCGAGCAGGGCCCGCCTCATGAACATGGGTTCCATCCACTCCATGGCGTCACTCCTTTCCTTCGGACCGGTCGTGGAGGTGGCCGTGGCCGTCCGCGGGGCCGTGGCGGAACAGGTGCGCCCCGGCGCCGTACATCGCCTCGAGGTTCTCCGGCGTGAGCACCTCCGTGGTCGCTCCCCGGCACACGATGCGCCGGTTGAGGCAGATCACCTGGTCGGCGTGGCGGGTGACCACCGACAGGTCGTGGCTGACCAGGAGCAGGCTGAAGCGCGAATTCCGCTGGACTTGCGAGAGGAAGTCGCAGAACAGCTCCTCGCCGGCGACGTCGACGCCGGAGACCGGCTCGTCGAGCAGGAGGATGTCGGGGGAGTCGCGCAGCGCGAGCGCGAAGAGGACCCGCTGCATCTCCCCGCCGGAGAGCTTCCCGAGCGGGGAGTGGAGGAGGTGGCCCACACCGGATCGATCGAGACTTTCCCGGGCGACGCGGCGGGCCTCGCGCGAGGCTCCGAGGAACACCGGGTACCGCTGGGCGGAGAGGGCGAAGAAGTCGAGGACCGTGAGCGGCGAGTCGCGGTCGAAGGCGAGGTGCTGCGGGACGTACCCCACCCGGGGCGCGCCCTCCCCATGCTCGGGGGAGCGGCAGAACCGGATCTCTCCCGTGTACGGCACCTGCCCGAGGATCGCCTGGAGAAGGGTGGTCTTCCCCGACCCGTTCGGCCCGACCAGGGCGGTCACCTCGCCGCACCGGACGTCCGCGTCGACCCCCGTGAGGATCTCGACCCCCCCCTTCCGGACCGTGAGATTCCGGATCGTCAACGTGTGCAGGTGGCCGTCTCCGGTCATCGGGAAAGCGCCTCCCGGAGCGTCCGCAGGTTCCGGCGCATGGTTTCCTCGTAATAGCCGGGCGCCGTGGAGCCGGTGGCGACCGGGTCGAGGACCCGCAGGGGGACCCCCGCCTCCCGGGAGATCGCCTCCGCGATCCGGCCCGGGTATTGCGGCTCCGTGAAGAGGGCGGGGACTCCGCGGTCGCGCATCGTGCGGACCAGTTTCCGGATCTCCCCCGCGGAAGGCTCCTGGCCCGGGGCGGTCTCGACCTCGCCGACGATCGTCAGTCCGTAGTCCCTCGCCAGGTAGTCGAACACGTTGTGGAAGGTGGCGATGTTCCTCCTTCGAAACGTGCGCGACGCCTCCTCGAACTCGAGGGAGAGCGCTTCGAGCCGGCGCGCGTAGGCGTCCGCGTTGGCCCGGAACCGCGCGGAGTCGCCCGGGACCGCCTCGGAGAGGGCCTTCTCGATCGCCCGGACCTGGAGGATGGCGTTCTTCGGGCTGACCCAGGTGTGCGGGTTCGCATCCGCGTGCTTCCCGTCTCCTCCGCCCGCGCCGTGGGAGTCGCGCAGCAAGGGGATGGAGGCCGCGGTTTCGACCACCCGGATGCGGGGGTTCGCCTTCCGGACCGGCGCGCCGAGAAACTCTTCCATGCCCGCCCCGTTGGCGACGAAGAGATCCGCCGCCGCGATCTTCCGCAGGTCCGACGGTGTGAGGGCGTAGTCGTGCGGGCATCCGAGGGCGGCGGGAAGCATCAGGTCGACGACCACGCCGGGGGCGCCGGCGGCCACGTTCGCGGTGAAAATGTACATCGGCAGGAACGAGGCGAGGACCCGGAGCGGCGCCGCGGAGGCCACGGGCGTCCCCCAGAGGAACGCGCACGCGGCGGCGGCCAGGGCGGCCGCGCGAGCCCGCCTCACCGGGCGTCTCCCCGCTCGCGGCACTTCGGGCAATCCCCGAAGAACTCGAGGGAGTGATGGGCCACCGTGAAGCCGAGCCGGCGCCGGATCTCCTCCTCGATCCCGGAGAGGTCGCACTTCCGCGCGGCGAACGCCTCGATCCGGCCGCAGGAGCGGCACACCACCCGGTGGCGGTGGTTCGCCGCGTCCGCCGCCTCGTACCGGCGGCTCCGCTCGTGCAGCGCCACGGTGCGGACCAGCCCGATGGAGGAGAGAAGCGAAAGATTCCGGTACACGGTGGCGGCGTCGGGCTTGGGTCCGGGGAAGCGGGCGCGGATCTCCCGCGGCGAGAGGGGGAGCGGGCTCTCCTCGAGGATCCGCAGGATTTCCTCCCGGCCGCGGGTCACCGGGCGCCCCAAACGGCGCAGCATGTCGGAGTGCCTTCCCATCCGTTCCTCTATATGCGAATATATTGCATGCGCAAATAATTCGCAACCCCGCGGCGCGGGAAACAGATCCCCCGCCGGGGGCATCGTACCGGAGAGATCCAGCGAGAGGAGGATCCGGCCATGTTGCGGGTGAAAACGGCGATGGCGGCAGCCGCGTTGCTGCTGGCGGCGCAATGGTCGGGGGCGGCGGACCCGAACGTCGGCGACGGAAACGTGAACGTCGACCTCGCGGTCCGGCAGGTCACCGTGTCCCCGGTGCGGGCGCACGTCGGAGACGTGATCCGGGTGGAAGTGGTGATCGAGAACAAGGCGGAAGGGATGTCCACCACCAACGCGGAGGTGTACGCGAACGGGAAGCGCGTGGGGCGGCAGTTGTTCACCTGGGGCCTTTCCCAGGGGGAGGACCGGCTCTACCGGTTCGCGTTCGACTGGGACACGCACGGCGTGGCTCCGGGAGAGTACCGGATCAAAGGGGAGGCGTTCGTGTGGGAGGACACCTCGAAATTCGACAATGAACTCACCGTGCCGCAGCCGGTGATCCTGGCGGCGCCCGGAAGCGGATTCCCGGGCGGCGGGACGACCGGCGGCAGCGCCACGGAGACCGATCCGAGGTTCCGGAAATCCAGGACGGGGATCTGACCGGGGGGCGTCATGAGGAAAATCGTGGCCTTTGCGGCGATGATCGCGGCGGGCCTGGCCGCGTACTCGGTGTGGGGAATCGGGCAGGATCGGTACGCGTCGGACTCTTCGAGCCAGATCTTCATCCACGGGACGCCGGTCTGCGTGACCCAGCGCGGCGGCGGGATCGAGGCGGCGGTCGGGGAGTGCGATGCGGTCGCCGGGCGCGGGCCGGGAGGCGGCCACGGGAGATTCCACGGGGGGATCGAACCTCCCCGGACGCCCGGTCTTCCGCCGGGACACCCGCCTGTCGGGCCCGGTACCGATCCGGCCGGGGAGGCGGTCCGCAGGATCCCCATCTGATCGATCCGGGCGGGGGAGGCGCCGTTAACCCTTCGCACCGAATCGGGAATCCGATTCCGCAATGGCGTTTTTTTTTCGGGGATCCGCGTCGTCCTGCTACAATACGCCGTGAGAAGCGGATGGCATTCTACACCGACATAAGCGTGGTGTACGACGACCTGTTCCCGGTGTCGCCGGAACAGAGGGCCATGCTCGAATCGCTCCGGGAGGCCGGCGGGGTCCGGTCCGTCGTGGATTGCGGCTGCGGAACCGGGGCCCAGCTCATGTCGTTCGCGACCGCCGGGCTATCCTGCCTCGGGTTCGATCCCGACCCGTCCCTGGTCGCCATCGCGCGCCGCAAGCTCGCGACCTATCCGAAGACGCGGATCGAGCAGGGGGCGTTCGCCGACCTCCGACGGATCACCTCCTTCCCTTCGGACCTCCTTCTGTGCCTTGGGAATTCCCTGGTCCACGTGCCCGGGGAGGAGGCCGGCCGGTTCCTGTCCGCCGCCTCCGCCGTGCTTTCCCCGGGCGGCACCCTTCTGCTGCAGACGCTGAATTACCAGCGGCTCTTCCGCGAACGGGCGACGGAACTTCCCCTGATCCGCTCCAGGGACGGATCGGTGGAGTTCCACCGCCGGTACCAGTGGGAAAGCGAGCGGAAGGTGCTCTTCCGGACTTCCCTCCGGTTCCCTTCGGCCGGCGAGCCGCGCGTCATCCGCAACGAGATCGTCCTCCACCCTCTGTACCCGGAGGAGCTCCGGGAGATGCTGGCGTCGGCCGGCTTCATCGAGTTGCGCTTCTTCGGGGATTTCGCTCGGGCGGATTTCCACCCCGGGTCGGAGGCGCTCGTGTGCCTCGCGAGAAAAGCGTGACGCCCGCCCCCCGCGGCCGGATGATCCGCCGGCTCCTCGTCGCATCGCTTCTTGTCCTCGCGGGATGGGGGGTCGCGAAAGCGGTCGCCGCCACCCGGCACCAGCTTCCCCGCCCCAACCGATCCGCGCCCGACGCCGGGGACAACGCGGCGTTCACCCACGGGTTCACTCCCCAGGATCTTTACACGCTGGTCCAGTCCGGACGGACAGACGGGGTGCTCCCGAACGGCGCCAGGGTCACGTTGACGCTCGACGAGGAGCTCCAGGCGAGGATCTTCGAACTCTTCCGCCGCTTCGATCCTCCGTACGGCGTTTTCGCCGCGATGGAACCCGACACGGGGCGCGTGGTCGCGATGGTCGGGTACCGCCGGGGAGGCGAGAACGATCCGTGGCTGCCGTTGAAGGCGATCTACCCGGCCGCGTCGCTCGTCAAGGTGATTACCGCCTCCGCCGCCATCGAGCGCGGGAAGGTTTCTCCGGACGAGGAGTTCAGCTACCGCGGCGGGATCTACGGGATCACGCGCGGCGGGATCCACGCCCGGGACGGGCGCGGGGTTCCCAGGATGTCGCTGGAGGAGGCGATCGCGCGCTCCGCCAACTCCGTCTTCGGGAAGGTCGCGGTCAACCACGTCGGGGGGCCGGTGCTCGAGGAGTACCTCGCCAAGTTCGGCTTCGGCGCAAGGATCCCGTTCGACCTTCCGGTGGAGTCGAGCCGGGGGCAGGTGCCCCGGGACGAGTACGAGCTCGCCCGCACCGGCGCGGGATTCGGGGAGGTGTACGTCTCTCCGCTCCACATGGCGATGATCATGTCCGCCCTCGGCTCCGGAGGGGCGATGCCGCGCCCGTTCGTGATCGACCGGATCGAGGACCGCGACGGGGCGGCGATATTCGATTCCGAGCCGACCAAGTGGCGCGATACGGTTCTTTCCGAAACGGCCAACGCCGTCATCGGGATGATGGTGAAGACGGTCGAGATGGGAACCTCCCGTCGGACGTTCGGCACGCCGGAGAAGACCCCCCTCCTGCAGGACATGGACGTTGCGGGAAAAACCGGATCGCTGTCGGGATGGACGCCTCGCGTGCACTTCGAGTGGTTCGCGGGGGTCGCGCCCGTCGGGGCCCCCCGGCTTGCGCTGGCGGCGCTCGTCGTCAACGACAACCGCTGGAAGATCAAGGGGAGCTACGTCGGAAAGGAAGCCTTCAACACGTATTTCGGGTACCCGTCGTCGACGCCCCCCGTCTACGCGAAAGCGCGGGGAGGCCGTTCGTTGCGGGCGTCGTCGCGCAAGGGGAAGCCGGGGGCGGGCGCGGCGAAGGCCGGCAAGGGGAAGAAGACGTCCCGGAAACGACCGGCCCCCGGGAAGGCCGCGAAAAACGCCGCCGGAAAGCCCCTCGCCGCGAATCCTCCCCCGCCTCGCCCGGGGGGATAGGGTCCTCATGGAGTTCTCCCGCGTCGTAACGAGCCGGCGCAGCCTTCGCGCGTTTTCCGACCGTCCGGTGGAGGACGGGAAGATCGGGCGCATGCTCGAGGCGGCCCGGTGGTCCCCCTCGTGCGCGAACCGGCAGCCGTGGCGGTTCGTGGTGGTGGGAAGGGACGACCCGTCGCGTCCGGCGGTCGAGGAGGCGCTGGACCCGGGGAACGCGTGGGCGAGGAAGGCGCCCGTTCTCGTCGTCGCGGCGAGCCGGCGCGCGGACGGTGCGGTCGTCGAGTCGCGGGAATACCACCTGCTCGACACCGGCCTGGCGCTGATGTCGCTGCTGTACCGCGGCGTGGACCAGGGGCTGCTGGTCCACCCGATGGCGGGATGGAAGGAGGAGCCGCTGCGGGCCGCCACCGGGCTCCCGGCCGACGTCGCTCCGATCGCGGTGGTCGCCGTCGGCTATCCGGGGAAGATTGCGGACCTCGGCGAGGCGGATCGGAAAAAGGACGAGAAGCCCCGCTCCCGGAAGGCGACCGCCGAGATCGCCTTCCGCGGTGCGTGGGGCGCTCCGTTCCCGGAAACCGCCCCGCCGGGTCCCGCCAAGGTGTTCGAGACCGACCTCCAGCTCCGGTTCGGCGACACCGACGCGATGGGGCATGTGAACAACGCCAAGGTCATCGTCTACCTCGAGGTGGGACGCGTCCGGTTCTTCGCGGAGGTGCTCGGAGCGGGCAGCGTCGACGATTTCCACTTCATCCTGGCCGAGGTCGCCTGCCGGTACAGGATCCCCATCCTCCTGCAGGACCGCGTGCGCGTCCGGATGCACATCACGGACATCTCGCGAAGCTCCTACCGCTTCCGGTACCAGCTCGTGGATCCGGTCGACGGGCGTGTTTTCGTGGAGGCGGAGACGGTCCAGGTCACGTACGACTACGCCACCGGCCGGCCGGTCCCGATCGACGCCGGATTCCTCGAAAGGGTGCGGGATTACATCGGGGAGTAGTCGTCCGATGTCCGGCGCTATAATGTCCCGATGCGGAAATCCCGACCGTTCCGGAAACCGCTCCTCCTGATCGGGGCGGCGGCCCTCGCGATGGCCGCGTGGGTCGGATACTCCGTCGCGACCCTTCCCTCCGTCCTGCCGATGGCTTCCCCCCGCGCCTCGATGGTCATCCTGGTGAAGGACTGGGGAAAGCGGAACCACCCGTTCGTGGTGGGGCCCCGGAATCCCCGCTGGACCCCGTACGCGGCCATCCCGTCCGCCCTGAAGAAAGCCGTGGTGGCCGCCGAGGACGGCAACTTCGACTCCCACGAGGGGGTGGACTACGAGGCGATCAAGGATGCCATCAAGACGGACCTCCAGAAGGGGAAGTTCGTCCGGGGCGGCAGCACCATCACCCAGCAGCTGGCCAAGAACCTGTTCCTCTCCCGCGAAAAGACAATCGTCCGGAAGGTCAAGGAGCTGATCCTGGCGAGGCGGCTGGACGACGCGCTCTCCAAGTCGCGGATCCTGGAGCTGTACCTGAACATCGTCGAGCTGGGCCCGATGGTGTACGGAGTCGGCCACGCGTCGAACTACTACTTCGGAAAGTCGCCCTCCGCGCTGACGCTGCGGGAGTGCGCGTTCTTCGCGTCGATGCTGCCGGGTCCGAAGGTGTACGACCCGTACCGGAAGATGGACCGGGTGATGAAGCGGTCCGACCGGATCCTGCGGCGGATGGCGGCGGCCAGGATGATCACGCGGGAGGAGTACGAGGCGGCGCTCTCCGAAGTTCCCAACCTGGCCGGCATGGAGAGGAAGGTGGAGAAAACGCTGGCCGCGCCGCCGCCGCCGGAGGAGAACGTGCCCGAGGAGGCGCCCGGCGGAGGTCCCGGGATCCCGGACGAGGCCCCGCCGCCGCGCGGGCCGGAACCCGGACCCGAAGCCGAACATCGGGAAGAACCGCTTCCCGATTCCCCGCCCCCCGGGCCCCCGGAACGGTAGGGAATCCGGCTTCCTACTTCGCCGTCCCGGCTTTCCGCAACGCCTGCTCCAGGTCCTTCGCCAGGTCTTCCACGTGCTCGATCCCCACGGACAGGCGAACCAGCGCGGGAGTGAGTCCCACCGCGGCCTGCTCCTCCGGCGGGATGTCCGCGTGCGTCATCGTCGACGGATGCGTGACGAGGGACTCGACCCCCCCCAGGCTCTCGGCCAGCAGGATCGTCTTCAGGGAGGAGAGGAAGCGGGGAACGGCGTTCTCCCGTGCGAGCTCGAACGACACGATCGACCCGGGTCCGTCCGCCTGCGAGGCGTGGAGCGCGGCTCCGGGGTGGCCCGGAAGTCCGGGGTAGAACACCTTCCGGACGAACGGGTGTTCCGACAGGAACCGGGACAGCGCCGCCGCGTTCGCCTGCGCGCGCTCGATCCGCAGGTGGAGCGTCTTCATCCCCCGCAGCAGGAGCCAGGCGTCCCACGGGGAGAGGACCGCGCCCACCGCCTTCTGCGCGAAGAGCATCTTTTCCGAAAGCAGGGGATCGGACACGATCACCGCGCCGCCCACCAGGTCGTTGTGTCCGCCCAGGAACTTCGTGACGCTGTGGACGACGACGTCGATCCCCAGAGACAGCGGCCGCTGAAGCGCCGGGGACAGGAACGTGTTGTCGACGATGGAAAGGATCCCCGCCCCCTTCGCCACCCGCGCCGCCCCCCGCAGGTCCGCGATCTTCATCAGCGGGTTGGTGGGGGTCTCGATGAACAGGGCGCGCGTCCGCTTCCCGATCCGTTTCCGGACCGCCGCCGGATTCCCCATGTCGACGTAGTCGAACCGCAGGCCGTACCCCTTGAGGATCTTCTCGAAGAGCCGGTACGTGCCGCCGTACAGGTCGTCCGAGCACAACACGTGATCCCCGGCCCGGAACAGGGTCATCACCGCCGAGATCGCCGCCATCCCGGAGGAGAACGTCACCGCGCGCGTTCCTCCCTCGAGCGCCGCCAGCGCGTCCTCCGCGGCGTGCCGTGTCGGGTTCTCCCCGCGGGAGTAGTCGTACCCCCGGTTCTCTCCGAAGGCGACGTACCGGTAGATCGCCGTCGGGTAGATCGGGACGCTCACCGCCCCGTACGCCTTGTCGGCCCCGACGCCCGCCTGCGCCGCCTCGGTGCCGAACGAACGCTTCCGCTTCGCCATGGTCCCCCCGTCAGATGAAGTACATCGGGTTTCGGCGCCGGAGAGAGGCCGCCTCGTCCTCTTCGCGGACCAGGTCCGCCAGAGTCCACCGGGAAAGCACTTCCGCCGCCGCGCGGGACGCTTCCGCGACGACCTTCGCGACGACGGGGGCCGCCTCCTGCCCCGATGCCTTCGAGGGGGTTTTCCCCTTGGCGGCGGGCGTCAGCGGCCCCTCGAACACCTCGAACACTTCATCGGTCCGGATCGACTCCGGGCGACGCGCGAGGAGGTAGCCGCCGCCGACTCCGCGACGGCTCGAGAGCACTCCCGCGTTCTTCAGCTCGAGGAGGATGAGTTCGAGGAACTTCTTCGGAATCCGGTTCTTCTCCGCGAGGTCGCGTATCTGGAACGTGGTACCCTCCGGGAACCGGGCGGCGTACATCAGGGCCCGCAAGGCGTATTCGGTCTTTTTCGAAAGTCGCATCGGTCCTCCCGGGAACTCCGTACCCATACCCTATTAATTCCATAGAATATAGCGGAAACGCTCCGTGATCAACGGAAATCCGGCATCCGGCGCTACGGGTGGAGGAGGCCTTTCGCCTGCCGGTACGCCTCGGCCAGCTGGGGGAGGGGGACGTCGTTGTGCCAATGTCCGGTGATGCGCGCCGCCCCCCAGAACAGGAAGATCGTCCCGAGCCCGGCGACGGGGATCCACCAGGGCGACCACGACGCCTTCCCCTTCCGGGCAACCGTCAGGCAGTCCCGGACCGGGCAGGAGGAAACGCAGGTCATGCAGCCGGTGCACTCCGGCGTCCACACCGACGGCTTCTCGTGGACGCGGATCTCCACCGGGCACGCCCGGGTGCACGCCCGGCAGTCGATGCACGCCTCCGCGTCCCGCACCACCCGCTGGGGGGAGAGCCAGCTCACCAGCCCGAGCAGCGCGCCGTACGGGCAAAGGTGGCGGCACCAGAAATACTTCACGACGATCGAGAGCGCGACCAGGACCGCGAGCGTCGCCGCGGTCGTCCCGCTCATCTCGGTGAAGAACAGCAGCATCTTCGCGTCGGCGGCGTAGTTGTACGCCCCCTTCTGGAACTTCAGGATCGCCATCGCGTCCATCATCACCACGACCGCCCAGAGGAAGAGGGCCAGCAGCAGATACTTGATCGAGCAGAGCGCCTGGTCCGCCCACGAGGGGAGGAGGACCTCCGCCTTCCGCCGCCTCCAGATCGTCCTCTGGCCGACCCACGCGAGGAAGCGGGAGATCCCGCCGACCGGGCAGACCCAGGAGCAGAGGACCTTCCGGGCGAGGAAGGCGGACGCGATCGCCGCGACCAGGATGACGAGCCCCGCCGGGTGGACCTCGTCGAAGTTCCCGGTCAGGAGGAAATATTTGAGGGACATCAACGCGCTGATCGGCAGGAACGCCTCCACGACGGGGGGCCGGTGCGCCGTCACGGGGCCGCCGGAGGTGAGCTGCGAGTAAAAGGAGTGGAACTCCACCCCGACGAGCGCGAAGAAGAGGACGTAGATCCCCTGCACGACGGCGCGCAAAGTCGGGAGGATCTTGTACGGGTTGCGCCATCGGTGGTCCGTCATCGTGTCGAATCCCTCGCCGGACGTTCTGGGTGCCTGAACCACTCCATCTTTCCGCGGAACCGGTGCGTCGATCCTTGACCTGGCTCAAATCCCGAACGTACACTGAATACACCAATCCATAAATACGGTAACGTATCGGGAAGACATTGCGGAAGGCGCACGCACCCCGGCGAAGCGGCCGCAGGAGGGGGGGCGCCCCACTCCCGTAAGAAATACGCTCCCTGGGGTACCCCCGCTGTAGGAAGAACGGGGGGCACAGTGAGGCCGGCCTTCAGGGTTCCGTTCCCGCAGAGGCCGTGCACCGAGAGGGTCGATGCGCCGCCTCCGGCGAGGCGCCCGACCGAGGCGTACCCACTGCGGTACGATGAGGGAGGGGAACGATGCCGGGGCGGATGCAGCGGGCCTCGAATGCCGGGATCTAAGGGAATGGAGCCCTGAAGGCCGGTGCGCAGCCGTGCAGGTTCACCGCACGGCGAGCCACGAACGGAGCCCCGCCCTCCGAGGCGGCGTAGCCGTATTTTTTGAAATGGAACACGCAGGGAGAAGTGGAGATGGCGCTGATCGGGGAAGTGTTCGTCGCCGACATCCTGGGGAAGGCGGTCCTCGACCCGCGGGGCGAGGAGATCGGCAAAGTCCGGGACATCGTCGTCGAGGGAGGCGGACGCCTTCCCCGCGCCGTGGGGCTGTTCCTCGAGAGGAAGAACGTCTCCCGCTACCTGCCGTGGGAGGAGCTCACCATCTTCAACAAGCGGATCATCTCCTCCCGGAAGACGGAAGGGGAGATCCCGGAAGCCACCCCCTCCGGGGAGCACCTCCTCATCCGCAAGGACCTCCTCGACAAGCAGATCGTCGACATCAACGGGGCGAAGGTCGTCCGCGTGAACGACGTGAAGCTGACGGAGGATGGAGGGGCGGCGTATCTCACCGACGTGGACGTGGGCATGCGGGGGATCCTCCGCCGGCTGGGGGTCGAGCGGCGCGGGGACGCCTTCTTCGAGGCGATCCGCCACCCGCTGCGCCCGCAACTGATCTCCTGGGAGTACATCCAGCCGCTGGAGTCGAAGCTCGACCGGCTGACGCTGTCGGTGTCGCGCGAGGCCGTGTCGGACCTCCACCCGGCGGACATCGCGCAGATCATGAGCGACCTCGCCCCCGACGAGCGGCAGGAGTTCTTCGAGAAGCTCGACACGGAAACCGCCGCGGAGGCGCTCCACGAGCTCGAGCCGGAGGTCCAGGCCGACATCATCGCGGAGATGGACAAGGAGCAGGCGGCGGACATCATCGAGCAGATGCCGCCGGACGAGGCGGCCGACGTCATCGCGGACCTCCCCACCGAAAAGGCGCAGGAGCTCCTGCAGCTCATGGAGAAGGAGGAGGCAGAGGACATCCACGAGCTGCTCCACCACGAGGACGACACGGCGGGGGGGCTCATGACGAACGAATACCTCGCGTGGCCACCGGGGATCACGGTGGGGGAGGCGCTGTCGCGCTTCAAGGAGGAGGCGCGCGAGATCGAGCACGTCTACTACGTCTACGTCGTCGATCAGGAGAAGCTCCTCGGTGTCGTCGGCCTGCGGGACCTGCTGATCGAGGAGCCGGGAAAGACGCTTTCGGAGGTGATGCTCACGAAGGTGAAGACCGCGCGCCCGGAAACGGGGCAGGAGACGGTCGCCGAGCTCATCTCGAAGTACAACCTGCTCGCCCTGCCCGTGGTCGACGACGACGAATGCCTGCTCGGCGTGGTGACGGTCGACGACGTCGTGGACCTGCTCCTTCCGCCGGCGTCCCGCCGCAAGCGCCGGAAGATGTAGGTCGCCGGGCTAGAGTCCGACCCGCCCCGGAAGTCCCGGGAAAAGCGTCACCGCCACCAGCAGCACGGTCAGGACGATCATCACCGCGGTGGTCGTCCACGCGATGCCGTTGAACGCCCTCGAGTTGACGTGCTCTCCCATCAGCTGACGGTCGTTGGCGAGCTTCAGCATGAACACCAGGACGAACGGGAGCAGGACCCCGTTCACCACCTGGGAGAAGTACATGATCAGGATGAGGGGCGCCTTCGGCCACAGGACGAACGCCCCCCCCAGCACGATCAGCCCGGTGTAGAGCCAGAAGAACTGGGGGGCGGACCGGAAGTCCTTGTCGACCCCGGACTCCCACCCCATCCCCTCGCACACCGAGTAGGCGGTCGCCAGCGGGAGGATGGAGGCGGCGAACAGCGACGCGTTGGCCAGCCCGAAGGCGAACAGGAAGGAGGCGTTCTTCCCCGCCAGCGGCGCGAGCGCCACCGCGGCGTCCCGTGCGTCCTCGACCCGGATCCCGTTCACGTACAGGGTCGCCCCGCAGGCCACGATGATGGCGAGCGCGACGATGTCGGTCACGAAGCAGCCGAAGATCACGTCGATCCGCGTGAGGCCGTAGTTCTCGACCTGGACGTTCTTCTCGACGACCGCCGACTGCAGGTAGAACTGCATCCACGGGGCGATCGTGGTCCCCACCATCCCGATCAGCATCGTGAGGTAGGCCCCGTCGACCCGGGCGGCGGGGGAGACGATGTTCCGTCCCACCTCGGACCAGTCCGGGTGCGCGAGGTACGACGCCACCGGGTAGGTGAAAAAGACGAGGCAGGCGACCAGGAAGATCTTCTCGACGATCCGGTAGGTCCCCTTCACGACGAGGAACCAGACCGCGGCGGCGCCGATCGGAACGGAGACGTATTTGCTGACGCCGAAGATCTCCCAGGCGGACGCCCACCCCGCGAACTCCGCGACGGTGTTCCCCAGGTTGGCGAGCACCAGCGCCACGAGCAGGAAGAAGGTCGGGCGGACGCCGAACTTCTCCCGCACGAGGTCGGCCAGCGTCTTCCCGGTGACCACGCCCATGCGGGCGACCATCTCCTGGACGACGACCAGCGCCACGGTGATCGGGATGAGCGTCCACAGAAGGGCGTACCCGAAGTGGGCGCCGGCCATGGAGTAGGTGGCGATCCCCCCCGCGTCGTTGTCCACGGACGCGGTGATGATCCCCGGCCCGAGGACGGACAGGAACA
>JACRNP010000186.1 GCA_016234845.1 Deltaproteobacteria bacterium
GACGCCTCGAGGGAAGCCCATCGGGCGGACTCGGGGGGAAGGATGTCCTTCATCCCCCGGACGGTCGGCAATGTCATGGGACGTTCTGCGGGGTGGCGAGATAGACGACGTTCCGGGTGGACTCCTTCCCGCGGTACATCGCCTGGTCCGCGAGGTTCAGGAGGTGCTGCTTCGTCGTCGCGTGCTCCGGGAAGGCGGCGATCCCGATGGAGATCGTCAGGCGGATGTCGAGCCCCATGGCCATCACGAACTGCTCCGCCTCGACCATCTTCCGCATCCGCTCCGCCACGTGCCGGGCCTCCTCGGAGTTGGTCTCCACGAGGAGGACGACGAACTCGTCGCCGCCGTACCGGACCACGGTGTCGGACTCCCGGACGCACGCCTTGAGGACCGCCCCGACCTCGACCAGGACGCGGCTCCCCACGAGGTGCCCGTGGGCGTCGTTCACGCGCTTGAAGAAATCCACGTCCATGAAGAGCACGGAGAAGAAGTTCCGGTACCGCTCCGACCGCTTCATTTCGCGGTCGAGGACGACGTTCAGGTACCGGTTGTTGTACAGCTTGGTGAGGTCGTCGATGTAGATCAGGCTCTGCGCCTGGGCGTTCCGCTCGGCGTTGATCAGGGCCAGCCGCGCCTGCCGGTAGAAGAAGTTCAGCAGGGGGCTGTTCAGCACGTCCATCTCGGGAGCGCCGCGGAGCCCCGCGAGCGCGAAGATCCGGGAGCCGGGGGACAGGTCGAAGCAGACCGACAGGAGGTACCGGTTGCCGTCGAGCGGCGGGCCGGCATCGCGATCCCGGTATCCGAGCGCCTCGGCGGACAGGACGACGGGGGTGGGGCCGGAGTTCCGGATCAGCGATTCCCCGAAGTTCCGAAGGAACGCCGCGGGTGCGGCGTCGTCGGGAAATCCGAGGGAGGCGAGGATCGAGTACGGGACTCCCCCTTCCCCGCCCTCCTTGAAGAGGACGCCGAACGAGGCGCCGAGCGCCTCGCGGAACTTCTCGAGGATCGTCCCGGCCAAAAGCCCCATGTCGGTCGTCGTGATCACGGGAATGCAGAAGTCGAACAGCTCGTCGAGCGACATTCGCCGAAGGAGCCCGTACCCGGAGAACAGGTACTTTTCGAGGTATGGCACCAGGGAGCCGGCCAGGTTCTCCTCGAAGAGGATTTCGGATGCGCCCCCCTTCAACGCCTCGAGCACCGAAGGACCGTCCTCCTTGGCGAGGATCAGCAGCAGCGGCGTGCGGGGCGCCAGGGCGAGCATTTCGGCGACGAACGCCTCGGTACCCTGCTCCTTCGAGAACTTCTGGGCGACGATGACGGAGAAATTCTCCTTCCGGAGCGCGTCCGCGCCGGTCTTCCACTGGGAGAAGAAGGAGAAGTGGACGCCCTTGAGGGAGGGCGCCTGCACGGTGCCTTCGATGCGTTTCGCTTCGGGGCACAGTATGAGGACACGCTGTGTTGTCATGTACAGGCCCCGTTCCCGGTCCTGGCTGCGAATGGGCAAACCGTTCTCATGTCAGCCGCCAGAGGATCTTCCACCCTCCCGTGCGGCCTCCCTGCTCCAAAGTGAGTTTCCGCCCGTCGGAACGGACCGTAAACGCTCCGTTTTCCAACAGGAAACGCTGACCCGAGGGTAGCAAATTTCCTCCATCGAAACAATTTCTATTTTGCGCCACGACGGCGGACGGGCGGCAGAAGGCCGCCCACCCGCCCGGATCCGCGCCGGGGGAACCGTGGTGCGGGAGGAAGAGGACCCTCCGTTCGGCCTCCCCGCGCCCGGCGGCTCCCCACGACGACGGCCCCTCCTCCACGTCCCCGGGCAACCACACGGACAGCAGCCCATATCGAAATTCCATTATGATCCCGGATTCGTTCGCGCGACCGGCCCCCGCCCCGCGACGGGGAGCCCGGACCACGACTCTCGCGCCGCCGGATTCGAAGGTGAAACCGGAGCGGACCTCGCGGACGTGTCCGCGCCAGGACGACACGGCCGGCCCGAACGCCTCCTTCGGCACCCCCTCCGGCAGCCAGATCTCCCCCACCGGCATCGCGGAGAGGACCGCGCCCGCCCCGCCGAAATGGTCTTCGTGGGGATGCGTGAGGACCAGGGCGTCGATCTTCCGGATCCCGCGCCCCCGAAGGAACGGCAGGACCACGCGCCTTCCCGCGTCCCCGCGGAGGGCGCTCCCGCAGTCGATCAGGAAGCATCCCCCGCCGGGGAACGAAACGACGTGGGACGCCCCCTTCCCCACGTTGAGCGCCGTGAGCGCGAACTCCCGTTCGGGCATCGCGGCGTACGGGAGGTGCAGCCAGCCGAGAAACAGGAGGCCGGCGGCCACCGGGGCGATCCACGGTTTCCGGCCGCGCGACATCCTCCATACCGTCCCCGCCGACGCCGCGGCGGTCGCGAGGAGCGGAGCCGCCACGCCCGACGGCGGAACCGGGAAGCAACCCGCTCCGGACGCGGATACAAGGTCGAGCGTCGAGAGACCGAACGTCAGGAACTCCGTAAAGGTTCGGACAAGCGGTCCCACCGCGTCGATCCCGAATACGCCTCCGAGAACCGCGAGGGAGGCGCCGGCGACCCCGCCGGTCCCGAGGATCGGGCCGAAGAGAAGGTTCCACAGGATCGCGCCGGACGGAACCGTACCGAAGAACGCGGCCGACACGGGAAGCGTGCCGAAAAACGCGACCGTAGAGGCGATCGCCGCCGCCCGGACCCACCCGAGGATTTTTCCCCGCGATCCGCTCCGCTCCCCACCGGAGGGAACGGAGAAGTTGGCGATCAGGAAGAAGGTGGCGCCGTAGCTCAGCAGCAGGGACGGCGAGAGGATCGAGAGCGGCGCGTGCGCGATCGTCAGGAAGAGCATCGCGGACCACGCGAGGCCGGGAGCGCGGACCCCTGCCTTCCGCCACGCGAGGACGGACAGGGTGATCATCCCGGCGGATCGCACGGCCGGCACGGGCGCCCCCGCGAGAAGAACGTACCCCCAGCACGCCGGGAGGGACAGGATCGCCGGGAGGTGGCCCAGGTCCGGCGTCCCGTGCCGCATGCGGACGGACCAGAGGATGACGCGCAGGAGGAAGACCGCCATGACGTGGAACACCGCCACGTTCACGCCGGAGATGGCCATCAGGTGGGCGAGACCGGTGCTCCGGAGCAGCGCCGCCACCGGGTGGGACCAGGCCGGCACCTCGCCGGTCGCGAGAGACAGGAGGAAGACG
This sequence comes from Deltaproteobacteria bacterium, assembly GCA_016234845.1. NCBI lineage: Bacteria > Pseudomonadati > Myxococcota > Myxococcia > Deltaproteobacteria bacterium. Next base: position 3,226 of record JACRNP010000186.1, read on the forward strand.
GCTCCGTCCGACGTTCCGGCGTGGCGTCTCACCCAGTCGCCGGTCCGCCGCCGCGCCCGGGAAAAGATCCCCGAAATGCCCCCGGCCCCCGGATCTTCCGCGACGAAGATGGCGCGCGACGCGTCCGTCGAGAACGCGTATTGCGCCCCTTCCGCCATGGCCGTCATTTCCCGGGGGATCTCCCCGGGATTCCCCCGTCCGCGAACCGCGTGAAGGCGCCCCGCCGCGCGGATCCGGGCCGGAAAGGATACCGGCCTGTCCGGGTTCCGGACGTACAGGAGCACCTTCTGGAGCCGAAGC
>JACRNP010000187.1 GCA_016234845.1 Deltaproteobacteria bacterium
CAGTACGGCGGGTCGCTCTTCCGGACCGTGCCGCTGCCGCTGCCGTACTGGATCTCGATCGTGGCCGGCACCTCCACCGTGCTGTGGGTCGGGGAAGCATGGCGGTGGCGGCTTCGGCGACGGCCAGGCTCTCCAACAGTTTAACTACTCAATAAATAAGGTAATTTGCGATTATTCTTGACAGGGGGGTTGTTTGCTCTATAATTCCATAAAATCTATAGAGTAGGTAGGAAATTGGGCATCATGGTGGAGAACATCCAAAAGGCGATCGACGGGCTGTTCGAAGGGGAACCTCCGTCCAGGGTCCTCGAATGGGCGGTCTCCTCGTACCACCCCGCGATCGCCCTGGCGTCGAGTTTCAGCAAGGAGGACATCGTGCTGGCGGCGATGATGGTGGAGATCCGCCCCGACGCCCGCGTATTCGCGCTCGACACGGGGCGACTGAACGAGGAGACGTACGAGGCGGCGGAAGCGGTCCGCCGGAAACTGGGATTGCGGATCGAGTGGCGCTTTCCGGCCGCCGGGGCCGTGGAGGCGCTGGAGCGGGAAAAAGGGCTCCACTCGTTCCGGGAGAGCCTCGAGAACCGCCATGAGTGCTGCGGAATCCGGAAGGTGGAGCCGCTGGGAAGGGCCCTCTCCGGATTGAGGGCGTGGATCACGGGACAGCGGCGGGATCAGGGCGTTACCCGGTCGAACCTCCCCGTCGTAGAGGTCGACGCGGCCCACGGCGGGATCCTCAAGATCAACCCGCTCGCGGGATGGACCGCGGAGCAGGTGGACCGGTACCTGCGGGAGCGGGGCCTTCCGTACAACCGGCTCCACGACGCGGGGTACCCGTCGATCGGCTGCGAGCCGTGCACCCGGCCGGTCGCGCCGGGGGAGGACCCCCGCGCGGGCCGGTGGTGGTGGGAGCGGCCGGAGCACAAGGAGTGCGGGCTTCACCCGCGGACGGGAAAGGAGTAGCCGTTGGAGACGCTCGACGCGCTGGAGAACCAGAGCATCTACATCTTCCGGGAGGCGTACCGGAAGTTCAAGGACCTCGCCATGCTCTGGTCGATCGGCAAGGATTCGACCACGCTCCTGTGGCTGGCCCGCAAGGCGTTCTTCGGCCGCGTCCCGTTCCCGCTCGTCCACATCGACACGAGCTACAAGCATCCCGATATGATCGCGTACCGGGACCGGATGGCGAAGGAGTGGGGCGTGGATCTGATCGTCGGGCGGAACCGCCAGGCGATCCGGGAAGGGATGGAGCCCGCGAAGGGGCGGTTCGTCTGCTGCAACGCGCTGAAGACGCAGGGGCTCCAGCAGCTCCTCGACGATCGCGGCTACAAGGGGATCTTCCTGGGGATCCGCCGGGACGAGGAGGGATCCCGCGCCAAGGAGCGCGTCTTCTCCCCGAGGGACCGCAACTTCGAGTGGAACTACAAGGACCAGCCCCCCGAGCTGTGGGACCAGTTCAACACCTCCTTCGGGCCGGAGACGCACGTCCGGATCCACCCGCTCCTTTCGTGGACGGAGCAGGACATCTGGCGGTACATCCGGCGGGAGAATATCCCGGTGTGCTCCCTGTACTTCGCGCGGGACGGGAAGAGGTTCCGGTCGCTGGGGTGCGTGCCGTGCAATTTCCCGATCGATTCGCGCGCGGCGACCGTGGAGGAGATCATCGAGGAGCTCCGCACGACGACGACGCCGGAGCGCGCGGGCAGGGCCCAGGACCACGAACAGGCGTACATGATGCAGAAGCTGCGTTCGCTGGGATACATGTGAGCGGGGGAACGGGGATGAACGCGGGCGACACGGTGCGGATCGTCATCGCGGGGCACGTGGACCACGGCAAGTCGACGCTGATCGGCCGCCTCTTCTTCGACACGGGGTCGCTGCCGCAGGAGCGGTACCTGGAGATCGAGCGAACGTGCCGCGAGCAGGGCCGCCCGTTCGAGTTCGCCTACCTCATGGACGCCCTGGAGGAGGAGCGGGAGCAGAACATCACCATCGACACCGCCCAGACCTTCTTCCGCTCGGCGGTCCGCCCCTACGTCATCATCGACGCGCCGGGGCACAAGGAGTTCCTGAAGAACATGGTGACCGGCGCCGCGGCGGCGGACGCCGCGATCCTGCTGGTCGACGGGGCGGAAGGGGTCCGGGAGCAGACCCGCCGGCACGCCTACATCCTGTCCCTGCTGGGGCTGCGGCAGGTGGCGGTGGCGGTCAACAAGCTCGACCAGGTCGGATTCCGCCGCGACCGGTTCCGGGCCGTGGAGGAGGAGATCCGCCGGTTCCTCCGGTCCGTCGACATCGTCCCCTCCCACGTCGTGCCGGTCTCGGCGCGGGACGGGGACAACATCGCCTCGGCCTCCCCGAGGACTCCCTGGTACCCGGGGCCGACGCTGCTGTCCGCCCTCGACGCGTTCGCGCCGTCGTGCGGCGCGTCCGAGCTCCCGATGCGGCTGCCGCTGCAGGACATCTACCGGTGGGACGGGAAGCGGATCTACGCGGGGCGGGTGGAGACGGGAACGGTCCGGCCCGGCGACCCGGTCCGCTTCTCCCCGTCGGGAAAGACGTCGACGGTCCGCACCGTGGAGAAGTGGGGGGCGCCGGACCTCGCATCCGCCGGCGCGGGCGAGTGCGTCGGCGTCACGCTCGCGGAGGAGCTGTTCGTCGAGCGCGGGGAGGTGATGGCGGCGGCGGCCGACCCGGTCTCCGGCGCGCGGGAGATCGAGGCGAGCGTCTTCTGGCTGGGGAACGAGCCGCTGCGGCCGAATGGCGGATACCTGCTGAAGCTGGCGACCTCGGAGGTCGTGGCGGAGCTCGCCGCGATCGGCGAGCGGATCGACTCCTCCACGCTGGAGGTGGTCGCCCGGAACGCGGACCGCGTGGAGACCCTCGAGGCCGCGAACGTGACCTTCCGCCTCGCCCA
>JACRNP010000188.1 GCA_016234845.1 Deltaproteobacteria bacterium
CCATGACATTGCCGACCGTCCGGGGGATGAAGGACATCCTTCCCCCCGAGTCCGCCCGATGGGCTTCCCTCGAGGCGTCGTACCGGGAGCACGCCGGCCGGTACGGCTTCCGCGAGATCCGCACCCCGCTGCTGGAGAGGACGGAGCTGTTCGCGCGCGCGGTGGGGGAGACCACGGACATCGTCGAGAAGGAGATGTACACCTTCGCCGACCGGTCGGGGGAAAGCCTGACCGTCCGCCCGGAGGGGACCGCGTCCGTGGTCCGCGCGGTCCTGTCGAATCGGGCCGAGGTCGGGGAGTGGCCGGTCCGGCTGTTCTACGTCGGGCCGATGTTCCGCCACGAGCGGCCCCAGAAGGGGCGGCTGCGGCAGTTCCACCAGTTCGGGGCGGAGCTCCTCGGTACCGATTCCCCGTACGCCGACGCCGAGACCATGGCGTTCCTCCACGGGTTCCTGGCGGAGGCGGGACTGTCCGCGCTCTCCCTCGAGGTCAATTCCCTCGGGGACCCGGAGTGCCGACCCGCGTACCACGCGCTCCTGTCCGCGTATCTCGAAGAGCGGGACGGCGAGCTCTGCGACGACTGCCGGCGCCGCAGGGGCAGGAACCCCCTGCGGGTCCTGGACTGCAAGTCCGAGCGGTGCGTGCGCGCGACCGCCTCCGCCCCCTCGATCCTCGATTCGCTCTGCGAACCGTGCCGGGGGCACTTCGCGGCGGTGGAGGCGGCCCTGGCGATCGCCGGCATCCCGTTCTCGCGGAACCCCCGGATGGTCCGCGGGCTGGACTACTACCGCCGGACGACGTTCGAATTCGTCATCCCGGGCGCCGGCGCGCAGAACACGGTCGCCGCGGGAGGGCGGTACGACGGACTCGCGGAGATCCTCGGCGGCAAGGAACGGGTTCCGGCCATCGGATTCGCCATCGGCGTCGAGCGCCTGTTGCTGCTGATGGGGGACGGCGGCGAGCCCGGCTCCGCGTCCGACGTGTTCATCGTCACGACGGCGCCCGCGCTCCTGTCCGAGGCGTTCCGGTGGAAGGCGGGTCTCGTCGCGGCCGGCGTGCGGGCCGACATGGACTACGAGGGACGCAGCCTGAAGAGCCAGTTCCGTCGCGCCGACCGGTCGGGGGCCGGGGTGGTCCTCGTTCTGGGCGAGGAGGAGGCGAAGCGGGGGGCGGTGGGATACAGGGAAATGGGTAAGGGGTCGCAGGAAGAGATCCCCGCGGAGGAGGCCTGGCGCCGGCTTCGCGGATCGAAGATCAAGGAGGGTTGACGTTGGACGCGTTTCTTCCCGAGCACAAGCGGACGGTTTACTGCGGGGCGGTGCGCCCCTCCCACGTCGGATCCGAGGTCGTCCTGTGCGGCTGGGTCCACCGGCGGCGGGACCACGGCGGACTGGTCTTCGTGGACCTGCGCGACCGCGAGGGGCTCGTTCAGGTCGTGATCAACCCCGAAGGGTCCGCCGAGGCCCACGCGAAGGCGGACGTCATCCGGGTGGAGTACGTCCTCTCCGTGCGCGGCGTCGTCCGGCGCCGACCCGCCGGGACGGAGAACCCGAACCTGCCGACGGGCGAGGTGGAGGTCGCCGCGGGCACCCTGGCGATCCTCAACGAGTCGAAGCCGATCCCGTTCTCCCTCGAGGACGACACCGACGTCGCCGAGAACGTCCGCCTCAAGTACCGGTACCTCGACCTGCGGCGCCCCTCCGTGCAGGCCATGTTCGTCGCGCGGGCGCGCCTCGCCCGGTCGGTGCGGGAATATTTCTTCGAGAACGGATTCCTCGAGATCGAGACGCCGGTGCTCACCAAGAGCACCCCGGAGGGCGCCCGCGACTACCTCGTCCCCTCCCGCGTCAACCCCGGGATGTTCTACGCGCTGCCGCAGTCGCCCCAGCTGTTCAAGCAGATCCTCATGATCGCCGGGTACGACCGGTACGCGCAGATCGTGAAGTGCTTCCGCGACGAGGACCTGCGCGCCGACCGCCAGCCGGAGTTCACGCAGATCGACGTGGAGATGTCGTTCATCGACCGGGAGGACATCTTCCGGATGATGGAGGGGCTCATGTCCCGCGCCTTCCGGGACGTCCTCGGGATCGCGATCCCCACCCCGATCCCCCGGATGAGCTACCGGGAGGCGATGGACCGGTACGGGGTCGACAAGCCCGACACGCGGTTCGGCCTCGAGATCGCCGATTGCACCGACCTGCTGCGCGCCACCGAATTCCGCGTGTTCTCCGAGGTCGCCGCGAAGGGGGGCGTCATCCGGGCGATCACCGCCCCGGGGCTGGGCGAATCGAGCCGTTCCGAGCTCGCCGCGCTCGAGGAGATCGCCAAGATCGGCGGCGCCTCCGGCCTCGCCTGGTTCAAGGTGACCGGCGCGGGGGTGTTTTCCTCGCTGGCGAAATTCTTCAAGGAGGAGCAGCTCGCCGCCCTGCGCGAACGGTGCGGGGCGAAGCCGGGCGACCTCGTCCTGGTCGTCGCCGACGCGTTCGACGTGGCGTGCGCCTCGCTCGGCCGGCTCCGGCTCCACCTCGGCGAAAAGCTCGGCATGATCGACCGGTCGCTCCACCACCTGCTCTGGGTGACCGACTTCCCGCTGCTCGAGTGGGACAAGGAGGAGAAGCGGTGGGGGGCGATGCACCATCCGTTCACCGCGCCCCTGGACGAGGACCTTCCGCTGCTCGATTCGGAC
>JACRNP010000189.1 GCA_016234845.1 Deltaproteobacteria bacterium
CGCTCGAACTCCAGACGGGCGAAATACTCCTCTTCGCTTTCGGCCGATTTCCTGGGCGTTCCGACCATGCTCGATCCCTCCCGGCGGTGTTTTCCCGCCTCGATGGGGCCATTATACCCGTTCTCCGGATTCCGCGACACGAATGGAGCCCCGAACCGGTCCGCGGAATCCGCGCACCCGCGCAGCGCGCCTTCCTCGATCCGGATCCGCTGGCGCAGCACCGCCAGGTTGGCGGCGGAGAACAGCACGAGGGTGGCGGGTGCGCGCATCAGCGCCGGGAGGATCAGGAATTCGAGCACGATGGCCAGGTAGTTCGGGTGGCGGAGGAACCGGTACGGACCGGACCGGACGACCCGGGCGCCCGGGACGACGATGACCCTCGTGTTCCAGAACTCCCCGAGAGCGGCGATCGCCCAGTACCGCAGGATCGTGACCGCCGCGAGGGCGGCCATGCATCCCCACGTGAGGGGATCCCGGGGGACGGCCCACGGGTGCGATTCGAGCGTCAGCGAAGCCAGAAACAGCGCGTGGAGGACGACCATCGTGCGGTATGTCTCCGGGCGGAACTCCACCCCGCCGCGGGAGAGGAGCCGCCGCCGGTTCCGGGCGGACAGCCAGAGCTCGATGAGACGCTGCGCCGCCACCATCGGGGGCACCCAGGCGGTCGTCATGTCCATGGTATCATTGTATGTGAAGTCTCCCGACGCGTGCCGCCCCGACCGCCGGGAACGCGCGGAAGGAGCGGTCCACCGTGAGATGCCGAATCGCGTTCCTCCTGGTGGCGATGCTGGCGGGTCCCGCCTTCGCCGACGATATCCAGGGAAACTGCGACGTCCGGTTCCTGGCCACTTCCACCCTTCACGACTTCACCGGCACCGCCCGCTCCCGCCCCTTCACGGCGCCGCTTTCGATGGACGCGGCGGGGAGGCGATCCATCCCTATCGTGGAGGTGCTGTTCCCCGTGTCGGAGATTAGGACCGGGAACGCCTCCCGGGACGTGAAGATGCGAGAGATGTTCCAGGCCGACCGGTACCCGGTGATCCGGGCCGTGGGACGGGACGTGGACGCGGAGACGTTCCGCGATCGGATGCGGAAGGATTCCGGCGGGAAGACGCCCATCGAGGCGACGCTGGTCATCCGCGACGTGGAACGGAAGGTCCGCGCGGAGGCCGGCAACTGGCGGGAAGAGGGGGACCGGATCTCCTTCGACGTAGAATTCCCCTTGTCACTCAAGGAGTTCGGCCTGAAACCTCCCTCCGTGCTCGGCTTCATCCGCGTGGGCGACCGGATCGTCGTGAAGGGGACAGTCGCCCTGACCGTTCGGGGAGCGCACAGGTGACCGCCTGGATCCAACGGATCGACACCCTGCTTCCGGACTTCTCCTTCGCCCAGGAGGAGGCGATGGCGAAGATGCAGGAGTGGGCCGGAAGCGACCGGGAGCGGCGGCTCGTCCGCGCCGTGTACCGCAACTCGGGCATCGAGCGGCGGCACTCCGTGTTGCGGAACTTCGACGGGGAAGGGGAGGACGCCTTCTTCCGGCGGGGTGCCGACGGGGTGCTGCGCGGACCGGGAACCGCGGCGCGGAACGACATCTTCGCCGCAGAATCCCGGGAGATCTCCGTGCGGCTGGCGCGGAAGGTCGTCGCGAACTGCCCGGGGATCGGCCCCGGCGACGTGACCCACGTCGTCACCGTTTCGTGCACCGGCTTCTACAACCCCGGGCCCGACTACCACATCGTCCGGGAACTGGGGATGTCCGACGCGACGCAGCGGTACCACCTCGGGTTCATGGGGTGCTACGCGGCCTTCCCCGCGCTGCGGATGGCGGCCCAGTTCTGCGCCGCGGACCCATCCGCCGTCGTCCTCGTGATGTGCGTCGAGCTGTGCACGCTCCACCTCCAGCTCACCGGTTCGGAGGACAACCTGCTGGCGAACTCCCTGTTCGCCGACGGCGCCGGCGCCGCGATCGTTTCCGCCCGTCCGCCTTCGCCGGGGGCGCCTTCGCTGCGGATCGGGGAGTTCCGGTCCGCGCTCGTCCCCGCGGGGGAGCAGGACATGACCTGGAAGATCGGGGACCGGGGGTTCGACATCGCGCTCTCCTCCTACGTGCCGAAGATCATCGGCGGGAACATCCGCGGCCTGGTGGAACCGGCCCTCGGAGGCGCGGGGCTCGCCCTCCCCGACATCGACCTCTGGGCGGTCCACCCGGGCGGGAAATCGATCGTCGACCAGGTGCAGAGGAGCCTCGGGCTATCGCCCGGCCAGGTGGAGCCGTCCCGCGAGGTGCTGCGCCGGTGCGGCAACATGAGCAGCGCGACGGTCCTCTTCGTCCTCGAGGAGATCCTCCGGCGGCGGGCGGGCGGTCCGGAAGGCAGGATCTGCGCGATCGCGTTCGGCCCCGGGCTGACCGTCGAAATGGCCACGCTGTCCACCCTCCCCGCCGCCACCGCCGCCGGCGTTCCCGTCGCCGGGGCGATCGTCTGATCCCACGGCCGCGGGCCGGGATCGATCCCGGAATCCCACCATGCGATTGAGCGTCGCCACGAATTTCGACCCGGGCCTGATCGCCGCCCTTCGGGGGTACCCGGTCGTGGAGCTGTTCGGGAAGCTCCGGGAGGACGCCGTGGGCGGAGGCCGGGCCTCCTACCAGCTGGCGCCGGTGTCCCGGAAGGAGCTCGCGGCGCACGTACGGGACGCACGTGCGGAGGGAATCGGCTTCAACTATCTCCTGAACGCCGCGTGCATGGGGAACCGGGAGATCACCCGCGCGGGGCAGGCCGGGATCGACGAACTTTGCGGGTGGCTCACGGACATCGGCGTCGAGTCGGTCACCGTCGCCTCCCCGCTTCTCCTCCGGCTGGTGAAGAGCCGCTTCCCGTCGCTCAAGGTCCGCGTCTCGGTCTTCGGCGGCGTGGACCGGGTCCGCAAGGCGCAGATGTGGGAGGAGATGGGGGCGGACTGCATCGTCCTCGACAGCCTCCTCGTCAACCGCGAATTCGCCACGCTCTCCCGGATCCGCAAGGCGGTCGCGTGCGACCTGGAGCTTCTGGCCAACAACAGCTGCCTGTCGTCCTGCGCCCTCTCCCCCTCCCACATGAACGCGCTGGCCCACGCCGGACAGTCGTGGCACGAAAATCGCGGTTTCCTCATCGACTGGTGCTTCCTCCGGTGCACGGAGATGAAGCTGCGCGAGCCGGTGAACTACGTCCGCTCCGAGTGGATCCGCCCGGAGGACCTGTCGCTGTACGAGGAGATGGGGTACGACCGGTTCAAGGTGGCGGAGCGGGACCTCCCCACCCCGGTGATGCTCTCCCGCGTCCGGGCGTACGCGGAGCGCCGGTACGACGGCAACCTCCTCGACCTGGTCCAGCCGTACGCTTTCCGGGGCGCCGACGGGGACGACCGGTATTACCGGAAAGGGATCGGGTGGATGCTCCGCTACCTGCTCCGGCCGCGCCTGGTGAATCCCGCGCGCTTGATGCTCCTCAAGCGCCTGGCGGAGCTGCGCCACATGACCCGCCCGGTGGAGGGGCCGCCGGCCGTGCACGTGGACAACCGGGCGCTGGACGGCTTCATCGAGCGGTTCCGGGAAAAGGGGTGCCGCGACGAAAATTGCGAGGAGTGCCGCTGGTGCCACCGGTTCGCGGAGGCGGCGGTGCGCGTCGACGAGGAGCAGCGGTCGAAGGCGCTGGCGGCGTATGAGGAGCTCTTCCGCGCCCTGGACGGTGGGGATATGTGGCGGTACCTGCCGGGGAAGAGGAGGAAGGCGGGATGAGGGGGCGTTTCGCCCTCAAGGCGCGGGAGCACGTCGGGACCCCGGAGCGGAAGCGCCGCTTCAACGAGCTCCACTTCGCGGAAGCCGCGTCGCGGTACGATCTCGCCACCCGGGCCATGTCGCTCGGCCGGGACGCCGCCTGGAAGCGCGCCCTCGTATC
>JACRNP010000190.1 GCA_016234845.1 Deltaproteobacteria bacterium
CCACGGCCCGCCTCCGGATGCTGCGCGAGACCGTAGCGCGCACGGCGGCCGAAGGCGTGGCTACCGCGCTGCACGACTTCTCCCGGGCGCCCCTCCCGCCCACCCGCGGCGTCTACGACAAGGTCCTGGTCGATGCGCCGTGCACGGGGATGGGCGTGATCCGGAGGACTCCGGCCGCCAAATGGCGATTTCGCTCCGAGGGGGTGACCGGCATGGCCCGGCTCCAGGGGGCGATCCTCCGCAACGCGTGGGAATCGGTGCGACCGGGGGGGACGCTCGCGTACTGCACCTGCTCTCCCCTCCGGGAGGAGGACGAGGACGTGGTGCGGTCGTTCCTGGGGGAGCGGGAGAACGCATCGGTCGTCGACCCGCCGGAACGGTGGCCGGGCCCCGCCGACGCGCGGACCGCGGACGGATTCCTCCGCCTGTACCCCCACCGTCACGGCACCGACGCCTTCTTCGCCGCCCTGATGCGAAAAACCCCGTAGCCGGGACGGTCCCGGTTCTGGGGGTTCGGGAGACGTGCTACTATCGGAACGGAAAGGGGGGGCGAATGGACTATTACATCGCGCCGTCGCTGTTGTCAGCGGACTTCGGCCGTCTCGCGGAGGAGGTCCGCGCGGTCGAGGCCGCGGGCGCCGACATGCTCCACGTCGACGTGATGGACGGCCGATTCGTCCCCAACATCACGATCGGCCCCGCGGTGGTCGCCGCGGTGAGGAAGTGCGCCTCCGTTCCGCTCGACGTCCACCTGATGATCGTGGAGCCGGAGCGGTACATCGAGGCGTTCGCCGCCGCGGGCGCGGACGTGATCACCGTCCACGCCGAGGCGACGCCCCACCTGCAGCGCGCCGTGGCGCGGATCCGGGAGCTTTCGAGGAAGGCGGGCGTCTCCCTCAACCCGTCCACATCGCTGTCCGCCGTCGAGTGGGTCCTCCACGACGTGGACATGGTCCTCATCATGAGCGTGAACCCCGGATTCGGAGGCCAGTCGTTCCTCCCCTCGTCGCTGGGGAAGATCGAGCTCCTGCGATCGCAGCTCGACCGGGCGAAGCTGGACGTCGATATCCAGGTGGACGGCGGCATCAAGCCGGACAACGTCGGCGATGTGGTCTCCGCCGGGGCCAACGTGATCGTTTCCGGGTCGGGGATCTTCGGGACCCCCGACTACCGGAAGACGATGGAGCAGATGCGCAGGAACATCCGGAAGGCGTCGGGGGCGAAGGCGTAACGGGTCGCCTCCCCGGCGACGTTCTCCTCCAGGAGGTTTCCCCCGTGCCCTTATCGTTCCTCGGATTTCTCGCGATCGGCGCCTTCACGGGCGCAGTGTCGGGGATGTTCGGCATCGGCGGCGGGATCTTCGTGATCCCCGCGATGGTCTGGTTGTACGGTTTCGACCAGAAAATGGCTACCGGGACCTCCCTCGGGATGCTCCTCCCCCCCATCGGCATCATGGCGTTCTGGCAATATTACAAGGCGGACCTGGTGAGCGTCCCCGCCGCCCTCCTGCTGGTCGCCGGGTTCGCCGCGGGTTCGTACGTATCCGCCGGGTACGCGGTCGGCCTGCCGGAACTCCTCCTCAAACGGGCGTTCGGCGGACTTCTCATCGTGATGGGAATCCTGTACATATTGACGGCCCGGTAATAGGATCATCGGTAACGCAAACCGTCCCGGACCTCTCTTGGGGAAAAGGATCGTGAAGGTGCCACCCGGCCCCGCGCAGGAACCCGACGGATACGACGGGGCGTTCCTCGCCTTCTGCCGTTCCTTCGCCCGCGCGGCGGGCATCTTCTCGATCGTCGTGGGAATCGTCACGCTTCTCGGATGGCTCCTCGGTGTAGAGATCTTCCTTCGCACCTTCCCCGGCATGATCGTGATGAAGGCCAACGCGGCGTTCGCCCTGGTGTTGTTGGGGATATCCCTCGGCCTGGTCGCAGGCGATTCCGGCAGCCGGATGGTCCGGGGGCTGTCGGGAGGATGCGCGGCCCTCGCGGGGCTCCTGGGGCTGCTGACCTTGATCGAGCACGTGACCGGCGCGGACCTGGGCATCGACCAGCTCCTGGCGGTGGAGGCGCCGGGGGCCCTGAAAACGGCAAGCCCCGGCAGGATGGCCCCGAACGCCGCCCTGGATATCACGCTGTTGGGAAGCTCCCTGCTGCTGCTGAGTTTCCGGCGCGGGCACCGGATCGTCTCCTGGATGGCGGCCGTCTCCATGACGGTCGCATTCCTGGCCCTGATGGGGTACGCCTACGCTTCGGAAACGTTCATCGGCTTCGGTTCGCTTACGCATATCGCCGCCCAGACCGCCCTGGCCCTCCTGGCCCTCTCCGCGGGCGCGCTTCTCAGCACGAAGGAACTCGGTCTGATGGAGCCGCTCGCAAGGAACGAAGCCGGAAGCCGGATGGCCCGGTGGATGCTGCCGGCGGTCATCATCGTGCCGTTCGCCCTGGCGCTGCTCCGGTACGAGTTGTACCGCAGGGGGCTGGTCGCGGACGAATTCGGCGTCGCGGTCATGGTGGTCGTCGGCATGGCGGTCCTGGCGGCCGTCGTGTGGCGAAACGCCGTGGCACTCAACCGGTCCGACTCCGATCGGATGCGGCAGGAAAAAGCCCTGGCCACGACGACGGAAGTCCTGGAGAAGATCTTTTCCACCACGCACATGAAGATGGCGTACCTGGATCCGGAGTTCCGTTTCGTCCGCGTCAACCAGGCGTACGCCGACGCGTGCGGGCACCCGCCGGAGTTCTTTCCGGGGAAGAACCACTTCGACCTGTACCCTCATCCGGAGAACGAGGCGATTTTTCGCGAGGTGATCCGGACGGGGGAAGCGTACACGGTCCTCGCCAAGCCGTTCGAGTTCCCCGACCACCCGGAGTGGGGGGTGTCCTACTGGGACTGGACCCTCCAGTTGGTGCGGGGGGAGGACGGCCGGGCAGAGGGGCTCCTCTTCTGCCTGCTCGACGTAACGACCGCCAAGGAAATGGAGCGGGCGGCCTACCGGCAGGATAAGCTGGCCATCCTCGGGCAGACCGCCGCGGGAATCGCCCACGATATCCGCAATCCGCTCCAGGGGGTCCTCATCAACCTTTCCGTGGTGGAAACCCTCCTCGAAGAGAGTGCCGTAGCGGATCCGGAAGCGCGGGAGATGATCCGGACTTCGCTTTCCGCCGCCCGGTCGGCCTCGGACAAGATCGAAGGGGTCGTCCGGCGCGTGATGGATTTCGTTCGACCGACGCGGGCCCGGTTCGGCTCCACCGAGATCAACGTGGTGGTGAGGGAGGCGGTCGACCTCGTCGGCGTGTCGCTGCGAAACCGGGGGATCCGGCTTACGACGGCGCTCTCCGGGGGCCTCCCTCCGTGCAACGCGGATGCCCGGCTGATCGAGCAGCTGATCCTGAATCTCGTCACCAACGCCGCGCAGGCGATCGAAAAACCGGACGGCGCGAGGCGGATCGAGGTGTCCACCGGCCGGGACGGCGATGCGATCGTCATCCGGGTGGCCGATTCGGGACCCGGCGTGGCGGAGAGCGAGCGGAAGAGGATTTTCGACCCGTTCTTCACGACCAAGGAGCTGGGGACGGGGCTCGGACTCTCCATCAGCCGCCGGATCGTCGTGGACCATTCCGGATCGATCGATGTGGGAACCAGCCGATTCGGCGGGGCCGAGTTCACCGTCCGCCTGCCGGTCTCGCCGCAGGCGGCCTCCGGACGGGACCTCGTCGTTCCCGGTCGAGAGTCGCCCGGGTAGCGCGCGGAATCCGCTCGGCAACTGCGTATTGACTGCGCGCTATGCCGTTGGTAGCATTACAGTTTCCGTCGGGATGTGGCTCAGCCTGGTAGAGCACCTGGTTCGGGACCAGGGGGTCGCTGGTTCAAATCCAGTCATCCCGACCATCTTTTCCAGCCCTTGCGGGCCGCCCTTCCCGGGGGCGGCCCGTTTTCCTTCCATCCTCCCGCACCGAAATCCTTTTCCCGGCCTGGACATCCAAGGGAGAGGTGTTTCTCGGCGGTCCAAGAGGAGTACAACTGCGGATTCCGGGGAGGGTCCCCGGCGGGGAGGGTTCGGAATGCGAAACGGGAGGATGTTGGCGGTCGGTCTGGTCGCGGCGTTCGTTTTCCTGGCGTTGGCCGGAGGGGCGGTCGCCATGGACCATGCGGTGATGACGGCGACCAAGGACGGCGTGGGGAGTTACCTGACCGACGCCAAGGGGATGACCCTGTACTGGTTCAAGAAGGATTCGCCCGGTAAGAGCGCCTGCGCGGGACCGTGCGTCGACAAGTGGCCGCTCTACTACCGGGAGAAGGTCGCCGCGGGGGAAGGGACGAAAGGGGAGGAGTTCGGAACGGTCTCGCGCGAGGACGGGAAGAAGCAGACCACGTTCCGCGGCTATCCGCTCTACTACTGGGTCGGGGACAAGGCCAAGGGGGACACGGGCGGACAAGGCATGGGAAACGTCTGGTTCGTGATCGATCCGGCGAACTTCCCGCCGAAGATGTAGCGGGGCGATCCCTCCTACTTCTTCTTGATCGATCCGGCGGCGGGGGCGGAGGGCCCCCGGTTCGATACGACCCACGTCAGGTCGGCGGACAGGAGGGAGGGATCCCCCGTGTCCGCCAGCACCGCGACCGCGGCGAAATACACCCGTTCGTTGTGGACCATCGCGCTCGCCGCCGGGGAGAACACGATGGACGTGGCGGAGACCGGGGACGCGATCGGCATGAGCGTGCCGGGCGTCAATGCGGGGTCGCGCGTCCAGTAGACGGTGTACCGCACCGGGCGGCTCCCCTCGAGGGGGGCGCCGCTCTGGTACGTCGTCACGGGATCCCAGGAAATGCGCCAGGTCTCCGAGGGGGGACCCGTGACCGGCCCGCCGATCGTGATGTTCCCCGGCGCCGCCGGGCTGGGGCTGGGCACGTTGACGATGGAGACGCTCTGGGAGGCGGTGCGGGTGACGGACCCCGAGGTGTAGGAGGCGGACACCGTGACGGTCTGGGTGGCGGAGACGGTCGCCGCGGTGAGGAGTCCGGAGCTGCTGATGGTGGCGTACGCGGTGGTGACGGACCAGGCAGGCGTTACGGCGGAGGTGGATCCGTCGCTCCAGGTGGCGGTGGCGGTGTAGGTGGCGGTGGCCCCCTCGTTGACGGAAGCGGCTCC
>JACRNP010000191.1 GCA_016234845.1 Deltaproteobacteria bacterium
AACAGGTCCGCGGCGTGGCGCAGCCGCCGGTCCACCGACGTGGGGTTGCAGACGAGGCCGACCGCGAGCCCCTTCAGGGGGCCGAACCGCTTCTCCACGAGAACGTCGAGCCCCGTGGAAACCGTGCCGGGTCGACGCTTCGGATTCCTGTCCGGGTTCCGCATCACCGGGGAAGATACCACATCCGCCGGGAGACGAAACCGGGTTGCCGGACTGCGCCGGAGAAGGGGGGGGAGAAGCGCGGCGAAGCCGTTACCGCGTAAAGTCCAGAATCAGCTCCTTCCGCCGCGGGTGATCCCGGAGCAACTCCTCCCGAGACGGGATCGAGAAGTCCGCGTATTCGAACCCCGGGGCGACGAAACAGGCCGAAAGGGTGTACGCCCCGGTCGTCCGCGCCGCCTGGAGCGCACCGGCGGGCACCACGGCGATGGGCTTGCCCCTTCTCGTCGCGGAATCCAGAAGGACCTTGCGGACCCGCCGGCTCATGACCACGAGCTCGAGCGGGTCCCCCGCGAGGTGGATCCACGTCTCCTCGCCCCGCAACCGGTGGAAGGCCGAGAAATCCCCCCGGGCGAGCAGGAAGTAGATGACGGTGAACGTCGCCCGCGGGCCGGGATACCCGTGGATCCGGACGGGGGGATGTGCCGATCGGTGCACTTCGCGGAACCACCCTCCCTCCGGGTGGCGTTTCAGCCGGTACTCCGCGACGATCTTCCGCGGATCCGTCATCGTCACTCCTGCGAATAGGGCCGGTACGCGATCGGCCGCCGCGTTCCGTGCTTCCGCATCTGCATCCGCCACCCCAGATTGCCGAACAGGTTGTACAACCAGCGCGGCATGAGCGGTCTCGCGAACAGCGTCGCCGCCTCCGCGGGGACGTCGCCGTCTTTCGCGAGGGATTCCGCCGTCATGTCCAACGCGCGGATCACGTGCTTCCCGCCGCCGGGGAGGCGCCGGATATCTTCCCCGACCGACCCCCCCATCCCCATGGCGAGCGCGCCGGCCCACCGCATGCCGGTGCGCTCCGCGAAGAGGCGGCAGATCCCCACGGCGGTGTCGCATTGGTGCGCCTCGGGGAAGCCGCACTGGACGATTACGGCGAGCCGCGGATTCGACTCGGAAGCGACCCCGGCCCGGCGCCCGGCGACAAGCTCGAGCAGTCGAGTGAGGGGCGCCGGAAGCGAGTCGACGTAGAGAGGAAACACCGGCACCACAAGGTCGGATGCATCGACCGCCTCCAGCAGTCGCCGTGTTCCTTCATCCGTGCGCAGGCCGGCATGGACCGGTTCTTCGCAAACGGACGCGCCGTTTTTCCGCAGTCCCTCGGCGAGCTTCGATGCCAGAGTGAAGGAAGCCGACTTCCGGCCCTTGGGGCTCCCGGTCAGGATCAGCGCGTTCATCGCGTCACCCCGGCCCGGTCGAGGAGGCGTTCCGCGGACCGTCGCGCCGGTTCCGCGTCCGCGACGCCCACCAGGACGGTCGATTCGACCGTTTGGTGGATGTTCAGTCCGTTTCGGGCCACAAGCCCGGCGAACAGCCGCTCGGCTTCGGGGTCGGGAAACGGCAACGTCCCCAGACCGATCGTCTTCGGGTATCTCCGGTACCTCAGGAGATGGTGCACTTCGCCGCCCACGGTGGTGAACCGCGGATCCAGCACGGGGATGAACCGGTCGAGCATCTTCTTCAGCTCGGACGAGTAGCCGCCGAACGTCACCGGTGTCGCGTACACCACGACGTCCGATCCCACGTAGGAGCGCAGCACATCGCTTGCGGCGTCCTCGATCACGCACTCCCCCGGGGTGCGTGTCCAGCACCCGAAACACCCGGCGCAGGGGGAGATGGCGAGTTCGCGCAATGCCACATGGCGGACATCGACCGCGCGTCCGGCGAGCGCGGAGACCACCCCCCGGACGGCGACGGGGGTCAGGAGGTCCCCCTCGCGGCTTCCGTCCAGCACAAGCGCCTTCAAGGCGACCCTCCGAGCGTTCTTCCCGCCATCCCGCCGACGGTTTCCAGCGCCTGGTCGACCCGCTCCGACCAGAAGGCGGCGTTGAGGCGGATGCAGTTGCCGTAGCGGCCGACCGTCGAGAAGAGGGTGCCGGGGGCGATGCCGATCCCCTTCTTCCGGGCCTCCTCGTGCAGTCGCATGGAATCCACCCCCTCCGGCATCTCCACCCAGAGGACGAACCCCCCCTCGGGGCGCGTGATTCGTGTCCCCGGCGGGAAGTGGCGCGCGACGGCGTCCCGGACCTTTTCCATCTGCCGGCCGTAGACGCGGCGGATCCCCCGCAGGTGGTGGTCGTACCCGCCGCTGGTCAGGAACTCCGCGATGGCGAGCTGGGTCGGGGTGGCGGTGGCGATGTTGAACAGGGACTTGAGCTGCATCACCTTTCGAAGGTGCCTGCCCGGGGCGATCCACCCGACTCGGTAGCCGGGCGCGAGGGTCTTGGAGAAGGAGGAGCAGTACAGCACGAGACCATTATCGTCGAACGCCTTCACCGCGGAAGGGCGGTCGGGCCCGAACGCCAGGTCGCCGTACACGTCGTCCTCGATCAGGGGGATGTCGTGCCGCGCCAGCAGCCCGACCAGCTCGCGCTTCCTGTCGTCCGGCATCACGCTCCCGAGCGGGTTGTTGAAGTTCGAAATGACGAGGCATGCGTGGACCGGGTTGTTCCGGATCGCGTACCCCAGCACCTCCAGACTCATACCCTCCCTGGGCGTGGACGGGATCTCGAGGACCTTGAGCCCCATCCACTGGATGGAGTGAAGGAAGGTGTAGTAGACCGGGGAGGCGATGGCGACCGTGTCGCCGGGGCGGCAGGTCGCCTGCAGCGCGAGCGTCACCGCCTCGACGCAGCCGGAAGTGACCACGATATCCTCGGGGGAGAAGGCGCAGCCGTAGCTCAAGGAGCGCTTGGCGATCTGCGTACGGAGCCGCTCGGTCCCGCGCGGCCCGGTGTAGGAGACGCTCTGCATCCGGAATCGCCGCGACTCGGATGCGAGCATCCGGTTCAGCCGGTCGACCGGCAGAAGGTCGGAATTGGGGATCCCGCCGCCGAGCGCGACCATGGACGGGTCGGAAAGGGTCCGCATGATCCGCATCGGCCCCTCCTCGATCGAGACGCAGCACGCGGTGGGCTCCTCGACCGTCTCTCCCTTCGCGCTTCCTCCCCCGGGTTCCGGAAGGCGGGCCCGGACGTAGTAGCCGGACTGGGGGCGCGCCTCCACGATCCCGCTGTTCTCAAGGCGCGCGTACGCCTCCATGACCGTGTTGACGCTGACCTGCATCTGCCGGCTGAGCGCCCGGATGGACGGGATCCGTTCCCCGGGCCGGTACGTTCCCTGGTCGATGAGGCCGCCGATCCGCGTGGCGATCTCCTCGTACAGCGGCGGTTTTGACGTCTCGACCTGTCGGGTGGTCTCCATGGTGGCTCGATTGTACATCGGAAGGGCGACAGTAACAGATACAATTATTCCGAATTGAAATGGGTACAGTTAACAATTTCTGCAATCTGTAGCAGGAATGTATTTCAGGATGTGTGTCTGTTTTTCCATCCCCGGAGCCTGCATATTGGCGAGCAAACGCTGCGGGCGGCTCGAATGCTTCCTGGCGGCGGCAAAAAACAGGGGAGGGAAGTCATGGAACTGAGCGAGAAGGTGAAGGAGCTCGTGGCGGTGGGAGCGTCGATCACGGCGAATTGCCAGCCGTGCCTCCAGTACCACTCGGAGAAGGCCTTCACGGCCGGGGCGGATTCCTGGGAGGTGAAGGCGGCGATCGAGGTCGGGAAGCAGGTCCGCAAAGGCGCGTCGGCCAAGATGGACCAGTTCGCGGCGGCCGTGAAGGAAACCCAACCGGCACAGGCGGGGGAGAAGTCGGCCTGCTGCGGCTGATGCGAAGGGTACGAGGGGGAGGCGCCGTCCCATCGGGTGAATCGACGGCCAGGAGCGCCCCGGGGGATGCGCTCCCCGGGGTGCCTGGCCCGAAAGGCGAGACATGGAAATGAACCCGATCGAGGTCCTGTTCCTGGGGTCCGGCGACGCGTTCGGAAGCGGCGGCCGGTTCCAGGCGTGCATCTCGGTGCGAACGCCGTCGGATCGGTTCCTCCTGGACTGCGGAGCCTCTTCGCTCATCGCGATGAAGCGGGCGCGGATCGACCCCCGGGAGGTCAGCAAGATCCTGGTCAGCCATCTCCACGGCGACCACTTCGGAGGCATCCCGTTCTTCGTCCTGGACGCCCAACTCGTCACGAAACGGACGGGTCCATTGACCATCGTCGGTCCGCCCGGACTCCGCGAGCGCGTCACGGCCGCGATGGAGGTCCTGTTCCCCGGCTCCGCGGGTGCCCGGCGGGATTTCGACCTGAGGTTCGTCGAGCTTCCGCCGCGCACGGGTACGGCGATCGACGGGATCGACATCACGGCGTTCCCCGTGATCAATTCCAGCGGCGCGATACCGTACGCATTGCGCGTCGATGTGGCGGGGCGCGTGATCGCCTATTCGGGAGACACCGAATGGACACCGGCTCTCGTCGAGGCGGCGCGCGGCGCGGACCTTTTCGTATGCGAAGCGTACTTCTTCGACCGGAAGGTGAAGGGGCATCTCGACTATGCGACC
>JACRNP010000192.1 GCA_016234845.1 Deltaproteobacteria bacterium
GAGAGGCGCAGGGCGATGTACGCGACCCGCTGCTGGTGGTCCATCGCGATCCGGTGCACCAGGTCGAGGGAGTCGGATAGGGAAAGGACGAGGTTCTGGAGGAGAACGACGGGGTCGCGAATCATCCGGTGGCGCCCTTTCCTGTGGTATCTGCCCTCTTCAGTGTACGGCTTCGGCGTCGGGATGAAACCGCAAATCTTCCAATGGATGAAACCGCCAGGAACGATTCGCATCCCACTTGCAGAAAGGAATAAATGGGAATATTATCCCAAATATGAAAACACACAACGCCATATACGCCGCGATCCTCAGGCTCCTCCGGCCCATCGTCCGTCTGCTGCTGCGCCACGGGGTCCCGTTCGGAACGTTCGCAGACCTCGCGAAGCGGGTCTACATCGAGGTGGCCCTGGAGGAGTTCGGAATTCCGGGACGGAAACAGACCCACTCGCGCGCGTCGGTCCTGACCGGCCTGTCCCGCAAAGAGGTGCTCCGGGTGACCCGCCTCCCCCGGCCGGAAGACCGGGAGACGACGGACCGGTACCACAGGGCCGCCCGCGTGATCGGGGGGTGGGTCCGGGACGACCTGTACGGCGACGGTTCGGGGAACCCGGCGGAACTGCCGTTGGACGGGGAAGGGGCGACCTTCGCCGCCCTGGTGAAGGCGTACAGCGGCGACGTTCCGGTCCGGGCGATCCTGGACGAGCTCGTCCGGGTCGGTTGCGCGGAGAAGACATCGGACGGCAAGGTCCGTCTGCTGGCCCGCGCGTACATACCGGCCGACGGCGGCGAGGAGAAGCTCGGAATCCTCGGATCCGACGTCGCGGCGCTGGTCGGGACGATCGACCACAACCTGCAGGCGTCTCCGGAGGAGGCGTTCTTCCAAAGGAAAACGATGTACGACAATCTTTCGGCCGAGGCGGTCGAACGGCTCCGGAAGGAGCTTTCGGCGCGGGCGGCGCGGTTCCTGGAACAGGCCGACCGGAGCATGGCGGAACAGGATCGGGACGTCACACCGTCGGCTTCGGGCTCGGGCCGTCGCAGGGCGGGGATCGGGATCTTCTGGTTCGAAGACAAGGGGGAAGGGGAAGGAGGGCGCTGACATGGAACGGGATTGCGGTGAAAGACGGACAGGGCTCAAGGCGGTCGGCTCGGGGAAGGGCACGGGAGGCTGGGATGGCGTCGAGAGGAGAAAACCCCGCGCGGTCATAGGAATTCCGTACTCGTCGGACGTCGCTCGGGCCACGGAAGCGGATGGCGAGGAGATCGCGGTGAAGGCCGGTACGAGCAACGCGCTGTTCATCGGTGTCGCCGCCGGCGTTGCGATCTTCCTGAGCGTGTGCGTGGCCTTGTGAAGGCCAGGGGACCGTCCGGCGGGGCCACGCCCGCCGGGAACCGGGGAATGAATCGTTGACGCGGGAGAAGCGTCCATGAAGGGATGGCCGGATCGAAAAACGGATGAACGACCGGCATCGAGAAGCAAGACAGGAATCGTTTCCGACAGGAGGGGGGAGATCGCCATGGACATACGGAACCGGAAGGGGAGGCTGCTGGCGGCGATCGCCCTCCTGATTCCGATCGCGTTCACCTCCTGCGGCGGCGGAGGCGACTTTGCCGGCGGCGGCACCGGCGGCACGGGGATCGGCCCGGTCACCGGGTTCGGGAGCGTCAAGGTGAACGGCGTCCGGTATTCGACGGCCGGCGCGAACATCGTGATCGGAGGGGTGGAAAACCGCCCCGAATCGGAATTGAAGGTCGGCATGCGGGTCCGGGTCGACGGCGTATTTTCCTCCGCGGATAACACCGGCACCGCCGGGCGGATCGAGGTGATCCGGGAAGTCCGTGGCCCCATGGACGACAACGCGGTGGACAACGTGCTGAATCGCTTCCGGGTGGCGGGTCAGACGGTCCTGGTCAACCCGGCGACCCTGTTCGACAACGCCGTCGGTCTGCTGGCGTTGCAAGCGCTCCAGGCGGGGACCCTCCGGCACCCCGAGGTCGAGGTGCACGGCGCGGCGGACGACGCCGGATTCATCCACGCGACCTACATCCGGAAGGGTGCGGACGACTTCCCGATCGCATCCGACGATGTCGAGGTGCGTGGAAAGGTCGGCGGCCTGGATCCGCTCGCCTTCCGGTTCCTGATCGGGTCGTTGCCGGTGAGTTACTCCGGCGCGGGACTCGTGAAGGTCAACTGGCCCCTGACCGGGATCGCGAACGGGCAGTACGTGGAGGCGAAGGGGAGGATCACCGCGGCCGGCGGCGCCGGGACGCTGAACGCGAGCCGGATCGAGGTGCTGGACAATACGGTGGGGGGCAACAACGACCCGGTACGGGTGGAGGGGTATGTCGTCTCGGGCGCGTCGAAGGACTCCTTCGTGCTCCTGGGGCCCGGGGGGCAGGTCACCGTGAACGGCGTGGGAGCGACCCTGTCGGGAGGGGCGGTGGCTCCGGGGCGGAAGGTGCAGGTCGAGGGTGAGGTGAGCGGCGCGACCCTCAGGGCATCCGTCGTCCGGGTCCGCCCCGCCGGCAGCGTAAAGATCGAGGCGGCTGTATCCGGGGCGCCCGATACCGCGGCGGGAAACTTCACGGTCCTGACGAAAAAGATCCAGACCGACGGGTACACCCGGTTCAAGGATGACGCCGGCGGTTCGCGCACGTTCGGACTGACGGAACTTCGCGCAAACGACAACGTGCTGGTCGTCGGGTCGTACGACGCGGCGGGCGACGTCGTGAACGCGATCCTGGTCGAAAGAATCGTTTCCCTCGAAAACGGTCGCCCGCTCCTCCAGGGGCCGGCGGCGGGGGAGATCCCGGACGTCAGCTTCACGATCATCGGAATCCGGGTGGATGCCGGATTCACCAATACCGAATATTCCGCGAAGGACGGAACCCCCCTCGGGAGCGGTACGGCGGCTGTCTCCGCGTTCTTCGCGGATCTGGTCGACGGTGACGTGGTCAAGGTCAAGGACGGAGTGTTGGAGACAGGCCCGATCCTCCACGAGGGAGCGGGAACGCCGCACATGGAGGTCGAGTTCGAGGAGGTGGACGACTGAGGGCGAATCGCCCGCCGTTCCGGCGCGGGTGATCCATGCGGGGGCGGCAGGGCGACCTGCCGTCCCCGCTCTGCTATCATGGACGGTATTCCGGCAGGCGAGGTGGCCCATGGCGTTCGACGCGCAGATGTTTCTCGACCGGTTCGCGGGGGAGTACAACGACCGGAACCCGGAGGGGCTGCGGGATTTCTTCGCCCTGTCCGATCCCCGGTTCGCGGTCTTCGAGGATTTCACGGGCGAGCTGATCGACGGCGAGGCGTACTCCGCCATGCTCGAGGCCGCGTTCGACGCGACCGGGACGATGTCGTTCGAGCTGCTCCGATGCGACGACTTCGGCGGGATCGCGATTCTCCACTCCATCCAGAGGATCCGGCTCGAGGACGAGGAGGAGGGGATCGGCGAGGCGCGGATCCGGGCCACCCTGTGGGTCAAGACCGAGGGAGAGGTCCCCCGGATCGTATCCGCCCACTTCTCTGCCGTGCCCACGGGTGTCGACGGCTGCGCGTCCGACGGGTGCGGCTGTTCCGGGCATGTCGGGGAAGGGTGATGGACGCCGTCTGGATCGCGCTTCTCGCTGCGGCGGCCGTCGCGGGCGCCGCCGCCGGCTGGTTCCTCCGGTCCGCGCAGGTCGCCTCGATGAAGGAGTCGTTCCAGGCCCTCTCTTCCGAAGCGCTCCGGGAGAACAACCGGGCCTTCCTCGACCTGGCGAAGGAGTCGCTGGAGAAGTACCAGGAGGGGGCCAGGGGAGACCTCGAAATCCGGCGGCAGGCGATCGACGCCCTCGTCGGCCCGGTGCGCGAAACGCTTGCGCAGGTCGACCTGCGGATCGTGGACCTGTCGAAGGCGCGTGCCGCGGCCGAGGCCACGCTGACCGAGCAGATCCGCTCCCTGGGCGACGCGCAGGGGAAGCTGCAGGCCGAGACCGCCAACCTCGTGAAGGCCCTCCGCGCGCCCGCCGTCCGCGGCCGGTGGGGGGAGATCCAGCTCCGCCGGGTGGTCGAGATCGCCGGGATGGTCGCCCACTGCGACTTCACGGAACAGGAAAGCGTCACCACCGAGGACGGGCGCCTGCGGCCCGACATGATCGTCCGCCTCCCCAACCGGCGGAACATCGTGGTGGACGCCAAGGCCCCCCTCTCCGCGTACCTCGACGCCCTGGAGGCGCGGGACGACGCGACCCGCGCCGCGCGCCTTGCGGACCACGCCCGCCAGATCCGCGCGCACCTGTCGGCGCTGGCGTCGAAAGGGTACTGGGAGCAGTTCGCCCCCGCCCCCGAGTTCGCGGTGCTGTTCCTCCCCGGGGAGACGTTCTTCAGCGCGGCGCTGGAGCAGGACCCCGGGCTGATCGAATACGGCGCCGGGGAGCGTGTGATCCTCGCCACCCCCACGACGCTCATCGCGCTGCTCAAGGCGGTGGCCTACGGCTGGCGGCAGGAGCAGGTGGCCGAGAACGCGCAGGAGATCAGCCGCCTGGCGAAGGAGATGTACGACCGGATCGGGAAGTTCACGGAGCATTTCTCCCGCATCCGCGACGGGCTCGACAAGGCGGTTTCCGCCTACAACAGCGCGGTGGGGTCGTACGAATCGCGGGTGCTCCCCGGGGCCCGCAAGCTTCGCGAGCTCCGCGTGACGGCGGACCGGGAGGACATCGAGGCGCCGGGGATCGTGGACCGCGCCACCCGCCCCGCCCCGGACGCCGGGGAGGAGGCGCCGAAGGCGGGGGATTGACCGGTCAGGGGACGATCCGGTAGTAGAGCAGCCCCAGGTGCTCCCGCAGCGCGGCGGTGGAGGAGAACAGCGCCCCGGCCGACGGAAGGTAATCCATCCACCGGTACGGCTTCCCCATCCATGTCCGGTACCCCGCGGGGACGGGCGTCACCGCAACGCCCGCCCTGCGGAACATCTCCACGGAACGCGGCATGTGGTACGCCGAGGTGACCAGCAGCGGCGCACGGAGCCTTTTCTCCTCGAGGATCCGCTTCGTCCGAAGCGCGTTTTCCGCGGTGTCCCGGCTGTCGCCTTCCTTCACGATCTTCCCCGACGCGACCCCCAGGTCCGCGAGGATCCGCGCCGCGACCGGGGCCTCCGCGTCCAGGTGGTCGAACGCCTTTCCGCCCGACACCACCACCGGGACGCCGAGCCGTTTCTGGAGCCTCGCGGCGGTGATCACGCGGGGGAGCATCCCGTCGGTCGGGAACCCCCTCCCGGTGAGGTCGGGCGACCCCCCGAACACGCCCCCTCCGAGGAGGACGATGACGTCCCCCTCCGGGCGATCCGGAATCCCGTATCGCGCCTCGAGCCCGGCGGTCAACCGGTCCGAGACGGGGGCGGCGGACAGCGCGGCGAGGGCCCCCGCGATCAGCAGGACGGGAAAGCCGGGGTTCAATTGCCTGCGGGCGAGCGCGCGGATCCCGAGCCAGGCCAGGAGGACGATGAACAGCCCGGGCGGGAGGATCAGGTTCTGGAGGACGAACTTCGCCTCGAACACGGCTACTCCCGTTTCTTCCACTCCTGCGCCCGCAGCTCGATCCGCCGGATCTTGCCCGACGAGGTCTTGGGCAGCTCCTTCACGAAGGCGATGTCCCGGGGGTACTTGTACGGGGCGGTCACCTTCTTCACGTGGTCCTGCAGCTCCTTCTTCAGCGCGTCCGAAGCCTCGTACCCCGCGCGGAGGACCACGAACGCCTTGACGATCTCGCCGCGCAGCTCGTCGGGCGACGACACGACCGCGGACTCCGTCACGCCCGGATGCTCGAGGAGGGCGCTCTCCACCTCGAACGGGCCGATCCGGTACCCCGCGGAGATGATGACGTCGTCTCCCCGCCCGACGAAGAAGAAGTAGCCGTCCTTGTCGCGGTACGCCCGGTCCCCGGTCAGGTACCAGTCGCCCCGGAAACATTCCTTCGTCCTGGCCTCGTCCTTCCAGTACCCCATGAACAGGGCGGGGGGGCGCCCCTTGACGGCGATCTCCCCGATCTCGCCCGCCGCGACCTCGTTCCCCGTCTCGTCGATCACGGCCACGTCGTGTCCGGGGACGGGGTGCCCCATCGAGCCGGGCTTCACCGGCATGCCGGGGAAGTTCGCCACGAGGTTGATCGTCTCGGTCTGCCCGTACCCGTCGTGGATGGTGAGCCCGAAGGCGTCGCTCCAGGTCTTGATCACCTCGGGGTTCAGCGGTTCGCCCGCTCCGACGCAGTGGCGCAGAGAGGGGAGGCGGTACTTCCCCAGGTCCTCCTTCACGAAGGCGCGGTAGGCGGTCGGCGGGGCGCACAGCACGGTGACCTCGTATTCGGAGAGCCACGAGAGGCCGCGCTTCGGGTCGAACGGTGCGTTCAGCAGCAGCGTCGCGGCGCCGTTGTTCCACGGCCCGAACAGGACGCTCCAAGCGGCCTTGGCCCACCCCGTGCCGGCGATGCACCAGATGAGGTCCGTGGGCTTGAGGTCGATCCAGTACTTCCCCGTGACCCAGTGCGCCCCGGTGTAGAAGTGGCTGTGCATCACCGCCTTCGGGTTCCCGGTGGTCCCGGAGGTGTAGTAGACCAGCGCGGGATCGGTGGCGCGGTTCGGCTCGATGGAAAGCTCCGGGGACGCCTTGGCGACCTCCTCGTCGAAGGAGAGCCACCCGTCCCGCTTTCCTCCCACGCAGAGGAAGTTGACGAGCGCGGGGCACTCCTTCCGGATCTCGTCCACTTCGGGGCTCTTGGCGTCCCAGCTGACGATCGTCCGCGCGCCCGAGTGGAGCGCCCTGTAGACGAGGTCCTTCGGGCGAAGCTGGTCGGAGCAGGGGATTACGATCGCCCCGATCTTGTTTCCCGCGACCACTGTGAAGTACCATTCCGGGACGTTCTGCAGCAGCACCAGGACCGGATCGCCCTTCGAGACGCCCATGCCGCGGAGGACGTTTCCGACCCGGTTCGATATCCTGCTCACCTCCCAGAAGGTATACTTCGACCGGTTCCCCTTCGCGTCCTCGTGGAAGAAGGCGAGCTTGGTCCGGTCCTTCGCGTACCGGTCCACGACGTCGCGGCCGAAGTTGAAGTCGTCCGGCACGTTCCAGCGGAAGTTTTTTCGGGTGTCCTCGTAATTTCCGATGTTGCCCATTCTTCGGCCTCCTCGAATCGCTCGTGGTAAGGTAAAATAGTTACAGATATCAAGTAGATAAGTCAACACGGAACCCCCGGGAACGCGGATTCCAGCCCACGTCAGGGGAGGTTACGACCGCTTTTTCGAAGCGGACCACGGAGGTTCGAGATGACCGTTCGCATTCCGCGCGCCATGTTGCCGATCGTCCTTTCGCTGCTCCTTGCCTCGTGCGCCGCCGGCCGGACCGCCGGCAAGGCGGGCCCCGGACTTCCGTACCCGCCGGCGTCCCCGCCGAAGGTCGAGGAGATCCACCACCTTCCCACGGGGCTTCGGCTTTCCATCGACGGGCTGATGGAGATGCTCTCCGGCGCACGGCTGGTGAGCGTGGGGGAGACGCACGACAACCTCCACAACCAGCGCGTGGAGCTGGCCGTGATCCGCGGCCTCCACGACCGGTTCCCCGGCAGGGTGGCGATCGGCATGGAGATGTTCCGCGCCCCGCAGCAGGCGGTCCTCGACCGGTGGACGCGCGGGGAGCTGTCGGAGCTCGACTTCCTCAAGGCGTCGAAATGGTACGACACGTGGGGGTACGACTTCGGCGCGTACCGCGACATCCTCCTCTACGCCCGGGACCGGCGGATCGACGTGATCGCCCTCAACCCGCCGAAGGAGCTGCAGGAGGAGGTCCGGGCGAAGGGGCTGGACAACGTTTCGGAGGAGACGCGGGCGAAGCTCCCGGAGATCGATGACTCCGATCCGCACCAGCGCGCGGTCCTGGAAGGGGTGTTCGGCGGCCACGGCGCGAGCCGGGGCGGCAAGGACGCGTTCGCCTCCTTCTATCGCGTCCAGCTGCTCTGGGAGGAGACGATGGCGCAGCGGATCGTGGACTACCTGAAGAGCCCGCGGGGGGAGGGGAAGCGGATCGTCACGATCACCGGGGGATGGCACGTGACGTACGGTTTCGGGCTTCCGAAGAAGGTCGTGCGCCGGATGCCGATGGCGTACGCGATCCTCCTTCCCGAGGAGATCAGCACCGACGAGGAGAAGGAGGGGAGGCTGATGGACGTCGAGCTGCCCGACGTGCCGCTTCTCCCGGCGCAGTTCCGATGGTACGTGCCGTTCGAGAGCCTGGAATCGAAGCGGGTCCGGATGGGGATCCTGATGGATGAGAAGGAGGGGCGCCTCGTGGTGCGGTCGGTGGTCGAGGGGTCGCCCGCGGGGAAGGCCGGGATCGCGGCGGGGGACGTGCTGGTCGCGATCGACGGGAGGCCGGTGATGGAAAGCGTGGACGTCCACTACATCCTGGGCGACAAGCGGGACGGCGACA
>JACRNP010000193.1 GCA_016234845.1 Deltaproteobacteria bacterium
CCGTGCTCCCCGTCGCGTCCATCAGGTGGATCGTGGACCGGTCGGTCGAGAGCTTCACCGTGCAGAAGCCCCCCGGGAATCCGGACGCGGGCGGAGATGAAGGTGCGGGGGTCGGCGGCGGAGACCACTGCTGCTGCCCCGGAACCGCGGGCTGCTGGTACGGCTGCTGGCCCGGATACGGTTGCGGTTGCTGGTACGGCTGTTGCTGCTGGTACTGCTGTTGATATTGCTGCTGGGGATCCGGGTATTGCTGAGGAACCTGTTGCTGCGGGTATTGCTGCTGATACGGCTGCTGTTGCTGGTACTGCTGTTGAGACTGCTGCTGGGGATCCTGGTACTGCTGGGGGTATTGCTGCTGCGGATACTGCTGCTGCGCCGGGTACTGCTGTTGCCCCGCGGCCGGCGGCGGGGCGGCGGCGCAGAGAACGGCGATCGGGAGGGCCAGCGGCAGGATCCTTCGCATCCGGAGAATTTCCCTCAACGTCGTCGCTCCTTTTCCTGCGTGCCCGCCCGCGGGACCGGGATCTCGTACGGGTCGTGTCCCTGGCTCTGCAAGGGGCTTTCCACCCCCCTGTCCGCTCCGGAGCGCCACCACGGGCGGCTCCGGCCCCACACGGGGCCACGGTCCGCGGTCAGGAGCTGGAGCTCCACCGGCAGCGGCCGGTCGTCCCCCGGCGGCGGGTTCCACTCGAACAGCAGGTAGAGTCCGTATACCGCGGAATCCCTCGGAATGGAGATCGTCCCGCCGTAGATCGATTCGGCTCCGTTGCCGGATTCGTATTTCCGAAGCCGGAGTTCCTGTTTGACGGAAACCTTCCCGAACGGGTGGTTGTCCAGGGCGAACACCTTGAGCCGCGCGGGATCGCCCGAATGCCCGACGAGCAGGTCGTACGGCCTGCCGGGGTACATCGGCGTCCGGTAGACGGCGTACCAGGCGCCGGGGCGCGCGGTGAACCGCTCCAGCGGACCGCCCGCGGGAAAGAAGAACGCCACGTCGGTCGGATATTCGTCCGGATACACCGTGATGGCCGGCGGTCCGTGGAACGGCGCGTCCGCGAAGGCCGCTCCCGCGATCGTCAGGAGGAGCGCCACGAGCGCCGCCACGCGCCGCGGGCGCATCAGTCCTCCCCGATCCGTTTCGCCAGCTCGTGCACCGCCGTTTCGATGCACGCGCGGAGCGCCTTGTCGACGCTCTCCTTCCGGGACGATTTCACGTTGGCGTCCGGGTTCAGCGGGACGCTCTTCCCCTTCAGGGAGAAGATGGATTGCGCCAGCCGCCCCAAGCCGCTCACGCTCGTGCCCGTCGCCTCGATCTTCTTCCGGACGTTGACGGCGTCCACCACGAGCCCCGATTCGGCGTCGACGATCCGGACGTCCATGCCGATGCCGTCCTTCGCGCTGCCATGGGCGAGGTCCATCCCCCCGACGGAGACGCCCCCTTCCGACTGGCTCTCCCCGGGGTTCGCCTCGGATACCACCACCTCGAAGATGTAGCTCGCACCGGCCAGCTTCTTCGAGGCGACGGTCCCGGTCGTGTGGCCCGAGGCGTTCAGCTGCCTCTCCCGCATGACGCCTTCGTTCAGGCGCTGCCGCTCCGCGACCGCGAAGGCGCCGGACTTGATGAGCGCGGTGACGAACATCTCCTGGGCCGCCTTGACCTGGATCTCCGGAACGGAGCTGCGGAACTCGTATATCGTGACGACCGTCTTGGCGCCCGCCTTCCGCTTGAGGGATTTCAGTCTCTGCGACGATTTGGAGCTGTCGATCTCGGCGTCTTCCTCCGCGAAGGCGATTCCCGCCGAAAACGCGAATAGGGCGACAAGGACCGCGCACCCGATGGATCGGGCCAAGGGACTGGAGCGCATGGCATCCTCCCGGATCGGTGGTGGAGGGCCGATAACCTCCGGATTTCGCACGATACATTGATGATACCGGTTGGCGATATACAGTAAAACATTTTTTTATTATCCTGCGGTCGGGGGGAAAATCCGTGCAGCGGGGAGGCCGATCATGACAGGTGCGCATTTCCGGGGAGCGATTTGGATCGCCGTGTTCCTGTTGATCTTCCCTGCGGGATCGCAGGCGGCGGACGTCGATATGCGGGAAGGGGAGTGGGAGACCTCGGTGGAGATGACCATGACCGGCGGCCCGATGTCCATGCCGCCGATGACCAGCAGTTTCCGGCAGTGCATCACGAAGGAGGACCTCGTTCCGTCGTCGGAGAAGGACAAGGAGTGCAGGACGACGCGCCTCAAGGTCACCGGAAACAAGGTCGCGTGGCACGTCATCTGCGGAAATTCCGAGGGGGATGGGGAGATCACGTACAAGGGGGCTTCCTACAAGGGAACGGTCCGCATGAAGACCGTGGAGGGGGGGGAATCCGTCGCGACCCTGATGAAGCTCTCCGGCAGGCACCTCGGTCCGTGCGCCGCGGGGAGCAGGGAGGCGGCCTCGAAGGAGCGCGAGAAGTACAAGGCAATGGCGGAGGAGGCCAAGGCCCAGGGGGAAAAGAAAAAGGCGGAGCAGGCGGCAATCAACAAGAAGACGGAGGAGTTCATCCGAAAGAACCCCGTCCCGGCGGAGGAGCCGGGAGCGTGCGTCCAGAAAGGGTTCGAGAGCTCGGCCGAGTGCGACGAGAAGGCGGGGAAACTGAATTTCGAGCCGGGGGAGTACGAATTGACCATCGAGAAGGCGAGCCGCGTCGGAACGACGTGCACGCCGGTCGAGGTGAAGAAGAAGACGTTGTGCCTCATTCTTGCGAACCCCGTTCCGCCCGATCTCCTCGACGGCCGCAAGGTCCGGGAAGTGCGGCGGGGGAAGGACCGGATCACCTGGAAGGACGATTCCGGACCCAGGCCGCTTGTGGGAGGGATCGTCTATCGGGGGAGCGCCTTCGAGGGGGTTGCGACCGAATCGGGCGGTGCCGGCAAGGGATCGGACTTCCTGCAGATCCGGAAGGTGACCGGCCGGCGGATCGGGGACGGCGATTGCGTCTCCGGGTCCGGCGACGGGCGCGACTACACGTCCCGGAAGCGGACCGAAGAGAGCGTCGGCGAACGGGCGAAGGACGCGATCAGGAATCCCGTGAAGGGGATCCGGAATCTGTTCGGGTTCTGATCCGGGCAAGGTTTTCCGGGCGGGAAGGGGGGCGATTCCCGCCCTCGTCCTGCTCCTCGGGATGCAGGCGGCCGTCCCGGGGGGCGCGGCGGGCGGCGCGCGGGATCCGTTCGGAAACGTCGCGGCGGCGTACCTCGTGAAGATCGACGGGCGGGAGGTGTGGGCCCGGAACCCCGGGAAGCGGCTCCCGCCCGGCAGCCTGGCGAAGATGATGACCGCCCTCCTTGCGGTCGAGCGGGCCCGCCTCGGCGAGATCGCCGTCGTCTCGGGGGCCGCGAGCCGTGAAACCGGCACCCGCCTGGGGCTTTCCGCGGGCGACCGGATGCCCGTGATCGATCTCCTCGCCGCAACGCTCATGGGATCGGCGAACGACGCATGCCGCGCGCTGGCGGACCACGTCGCGGGAAGCGAGCGGAATTTCGTGTCCCTGATGAACGACCGCGCCCGCGCGATGGGTCTTTCCGGAACCCGCTTCGCCAACGCGTGCGGCCACGACGATCCCGGCCTCCATTCCACGGCGCGGGACCTCGCGCGTCTCGCGGAGGCGACCCTGGGGAATCCCGTGCTGGCGCGGCTTGCCGGGTTGATCGACGGGGAGGTGTCGACGTCCGACGGTTCGCGGAAATTCGTCGTCTCGAACCGGAACCAGCTCGTCGGCCGCTATCGGGGAGCGAAGGGAGTCAAGACCGGCTACACCTCCCGGGCCGGAAGGTGCCTCGCGGCGTACGCGGAGCGGGACGGGAGGCGGGTGCTGCTCGTTCTTCTCGACGCCCCCGACCGGTGGTGGAAGGCGGAGGAGATGCTCGACGCCGCCTTCGCGGAACCGCCCGGCGCGCCTGCGGAACGCGCGCCGTGAAGAGAG
Source organism: Deltaproteobacteria bacterium (assembly GCA_016234845.1). Taxonomy (NCBI): domain Bacteria; kingdom Pseudomonadati; phylum Myxococcota; class Myxococcia; species Deltaproteobacteria bacterium. The sequence goes on from JACRNP010000193.1 coordinate 3,980, forward strand.
GCGCGGCGGAGCTCCTCCTCCTTCCCGGTGCGGTCGCCCTGGTCTATGCGAACGCCTTCCGCGGCGGGTTCCAGTTCGACGACTACAACGTCATCGTCGGGAACCCCGCCGTCCACTCCTGGGGCGCCTTCCTCGCCGACCTTCCGCACGGGATCCGTCCCCTCCTGAAGCTCACCTACACGCTGAACTGGACATCCGGAGGGGGCATTTTCGGTTTCCACCTCCTGAACGCGGCGCTCCACGCGGCGAACGCCGTCCTGCTGTTCCGCGTCGCGCGCCTCCTGTCCGCGCCGGCCGTTTCGGGCTTCGCCGCCCTGTTCGCCGCGCTGCTGTTCGCCGTCCACCCGGTCCAGACGGAGGCGGTGACCTATATCAGCGGGCGGTCCGTTTCCCTCATGTCGTTCTTCTACCTCGGGAGCGTCCTCGCCTGGCTCCGCGGGCGGGAGCGGGGTAGCGTTTTTCTCCTCCGCGGGGCATCCCCCCTCCTGTTCCTCCTGGCGATGCTGTCCAAGGAAGTGGCGCTCACCCTCCCGTTCGCGCTGCTTCTTCTCGAAACCGCCCGCGGAACCGCCTGGAGGGATGCGCTCCGCGCCCAATCGGTCCATTGGGGGCTGCTCCTGCTTCTTGCCGGCCTCCTCCTCGCCCATCCCGGGTACGGGCGGCTTCTCGAGTCGTGCTTCGACATCCGGGGCGTCCCTGCCAATCTGATGACCCAGATCCACGGGATCGCGTACCTGTTGTCGCGCCTCGTTTCGCCGCACGCGCTGAACATCGATCCCGATCTTCCGGTTTTCGAGCGGGTGACGCCGTTCGTGGCGGGGGAGGCGGTCTTCCTGGGGGTCCTCTTTTCGGCGGGGATCGCAGGCCTCGGGAGACGCTCCGCGGCGGGCTTCGGCATCCTCTGGTTCTTCCTCCACCTCGTACCCACGAACTCCTTCGTCCCGCGGCTCGATGTGGCGAACGAACGGCAGCTCTACCTTGCCTCGTGGGGGCTCTTTCTCGCGCTGGGGGCGGGCGCCGACCGTATCCGGGAGAGAGCCGGACTCCTCCCGGTCGCCGCGGTCGCCGCGTCGCTGGCGATCGCGCTCGGAATTCTCACGATATCGAGGAACGGGGTGTACCGCAGCGAGATCGCCTTGTGGGAGGACACCGCGGGGAAGTCGCCGGGGAAGGCCCGTGCGCACAACAATCTGGGGTACGCGTACGAGCTCGCGGGGCGATTCGGGGATGCGGAGGCGTCGTACCTCCGCGCGATGTCGATCGACCCCGGATATGTACGCGCCCGGGAGAACCTCGCGCGTCTCGCGCTCCGGAGGAACCGGCGATCTGGTATATTTTCGGGGGCGGGTATCGCCAGGGAGGGTCTCCATTGGGCTCCGAACGGCAGGTGAAGAAACTGGCGGAGATCCTCGTCCGCCACTCGGTGAAGGCGAGGAAAGGCGAGATCGTCCGGATCTCCACGAGCGAGCTGGGGAAGCCGCTGGCGCTCGCGGTCTACCGCGAGGTGATGCGGGCGGGAGCGCACCCGCTCCTCTCGGCGGGGTTCGAGGAGGCGAACGGGATCTTCTACGAGGAAGCGTCGCCGGAGCAGATCGCCCACCTCCCGCCGACGAAGATGCACGAGGCGAAGACGATCGACGCCGACATCGTGATCATCGCTCCCGGCAACACCCGGCACCTCTCCCACATCCCTCCGCGGAAGATGGCCGACCGCCGGAAGGCGACCAAGCCGATCTCCGAGGTGCTGCTGCGGCGCGTCCGGTGGGTGCTGACCAACTTCCCCACGGAGGCGCTCGCCCAGGAGACCGACCGCTCGCTGGCCGAGTACGAGAAGCTGTACTACGGCGCGGTGGATCAGGACTGGGCGGCCATGTCCCGGATGTTCGCGCGGGCGAAGAAGGTCCTCGAGAAGGCGGACCGCGTCCGGATCGTGGGGGTGGATACGGACCTCTCCTTTTCGATCAAGGGGCGCACCGCGATCCCGTGCGCCGGGGAGTACAACATGCCCGACGGGGAGATCTTCACCGCGCCGGTGGAGACCTCGACGGAAGGGGTGATCTTCTTCGAGTTCCCCGCGATCGCCGGGGGGCGGGAGGTGGCCGGGATCCGGCTTCGGTTCCGCAA
>JACRNP010000194.1 GCA_016234845.1 Deltaproteobacteria bacterium
GCGTCGGCGGCGATCGCGGGGGAGGCGGCCGCGAAGATCTACGGGCTGAAAACGATCCGGCGCCGGATCCAGGACAACACGAACAACTTCACCCGGTTCATCATCATCGGGAAGCAGCCGTCCGCCCGCACGGGGGACGACAAGACCTCCATCATCTTCTCGGCGCGGGACGAGGTCGGCGCGCTCCACCTGATGCTCGAGCCGTTCGCCCGGTACGACGTGAACCTGACGAAGATCGAGTCCCGCCCCGTGAAGAAGAAGGTGTGGGAGTACCTCTTCTTTCTCGACATGACGGGCCACGCGGACGACGAGCCGGTCGCGAAGGCGCTCGCCGAGCTGACGGGCCGCGCGCAATACATCAAGATCCTCGGGTCGTACCCGCGGGCAATCTGAAAGCTCGCCTTGCGGAGAGACGCAGCGGGGGGTTCCTCGCAGGGGGCGTATGGAGCGAGGCAGAGATTGCGTCGAGCGAAATCCGCAGTGAGCGGTCGAAGGTCGCGAACGTCCCCGAGAGGAAGCCGCCCGCGAGGAACGCAGCCATGGTGGGTTAGCGAATAAGAATATGGAAGGAACACACGCATGATCATCGTATTGCGCGCCGGGGCGACCGACCAGGACGTCCGGCAGATCGAGGACACCCTGAAGGCGAACGGCCTCTCCGCGCACATATCGCGCGGCGTGGAGCGGACGATCATCGGGGCGATCGGCGACGAGCGGAAGCTCGACCCCGAGGCGTTCGAAGGGCTCCCCGTCGTCGAGAAGGTGATGCGGGTCCTGGCTCCCTTCAAGCTCGTCAGCCGCGAGTTCCAGAAGGAGAACACCGTCATCGACGTGAACGGGAAGAAGATCGGCGGCAAGGCGCTGGCGCTGTTCGCCGGCCCCTGCTCCGTCGAGGGGCGGGACATGATGTGCGCGATCGGGGGGAGGGTGGCGTCCGCGGGGGCCGCCTTCATCCGCGGCGGAGCCTTCAAGCCGCGCACCTCCCCGTACGCGTTCCAGGGGCTGGGGGAGGAGGGGCTGAAATACCTGGCGGAGGCCCGCGAGAAGACCGGCCTCCCGGTCGCGACGGAGCTCATGGATCCGAGGGATCTGGAGCTGGTGGCCCGGTACGCCGACGTCATCCAGATCGGCGCCCGGAACATGCAGAATTTCCGGCTCCTGACCGAGGTCGGAAGGCTCGACAAGCCGGTCATCCTCAAGCGCGGCATGAGCGCCACGATCCAGGAGTGGCTGATGTCGGCGGAATACATCGCGTCGGAGGGGAACCAGAAGATCATCCTGTGCGAGCGGGGGATCCGCACCTACGAGAACGCCACGCGGAACACCTTCGACGTCTCCGCGATCCCGGTGGTGAAATCGCTCTCCCACCTCCCCGTGATCGCCGACCCGAGCCACGCGGCCGGAAAGGTGGCGCTGGTGGAGCCGCTGGCCGCCGCCGCGATCGCGGCGGGAGCCGACGGGCTCATGATCGAGGTGCACCACCAGCCGGAAAAGGCGCTCTCCGACGGGCCGCAGTCGCTCAAGCCCGACGCGTTCGCGCAGGTCATCGACCGCCTGCGGAAGGTGGCCGAGGCGGTCGGGAGGTCATTGTAGGAAGGTGGCGCGCGAGCGGCTGGGAATCCTTGGCCTGGGGCTGATCGGCGGCTCGCTGGCGCTGGCCCTGAAAGGCAGGCGCGGCGCCCCCGAAATATGGGGGTGCGACCGGAACCGGGAGCACGTGCGGCAGGCGATCGCGGCCGGGGCGATCTCCCGGGGATGCGCCCTCCGGGATCTCCCCGGGTGCGACGTAGTGATCGTCTGCCTCCCCGTCCTCCGCACCGTCGACGCGATCCGGCGGCTGGGGCCCCGGATGCGCCCCGGGACGGTCCTGACCGACGTCGGGAGCGTCAAGGCCGGCATCGTCCGGGAGGGGGAGCGCGCCGTCGCCCCCGGCGCGTTCTTCGTTGGCGGCCACCCGATCGCCGGGACCGAGGAGTCGGGATTCCCCGCGGCGGACCCGTCGCTCTTCCGCGGCCGGTCGTTCATCGTGACCCCGACGCGACGGTCCCGCATCGAGGCCGTTCGGCGGATCGAGCGCCTGTGGAAGCTCGCCGGATCGAAAATCCTCCTGCGCATGGACGCCAGGACCCACGACCACGTATTCGCTTACGTGTCCCACCTCCCGCACGCCGTGGCGTACGCCCTCGTCCACTCGGTGGCGACCCTCCCTTCGAAGGTCCCGCTGGGGTACTCCGCGGGCGGCTTCCGCGACTTCACGCGGATCGCGTCGAGCAACCCGGAGATGTGGAAGGACATCGTCCTCTACAACCGCGAAGAGGTGCTGCGCGCGGTCGCGCACTACCGGAGGAACCTCGACCTCCTCGAGCGCAGGATCGCCCGCGCCGACGCCGCGGGCCTGATCGAATATTTCCGACGGGCCAAGAAGACCCGCGACGGACTGGTCGTCCCGTGATCGGGAGAGGGCCGGTCCGGGGGGAGATCTCCGTTCCCGGCGACAAGTCGATCAGCCACCGCGCGGCGATGTTCGCGGCGCTGGCCTCGGGGAAGAGCCGGGTGCGCGGATTCCTCCACGCCGAGGACACGCTGCGGACCGTCTCCATGATGCGGGCGCTCGGCGCGGGGATCGAGGGGATCGCCCCTTCGGAGATGCGGATCGAGGGGAAGGGGCTGCGGGGACTCACCGAGCCCGCGGACATCATCGACGCGGGGAACTCCGGCACCACGATCCGGATCGGTTCCGGGATCCTGGCGGCCCAGCCGTTCTTCTCCGTGGTCACGGGGGACCGGTACCTGCGCCGGCGACCGATGGCCCGCGTGATCCGTCCGCTCGCGTTGATGGGGGCCGTGATCCACGCGCGCGACGGAAACCGGCTTCCGCCGATCGCCATCCGCGGAGGGGCGCTGAAGGGGATCCGGTACGAAATGCCGGTGGCGTCCGCGCAGGTCAAGTCGGCGCTCCTTCTCGCCGGCCTCTGGGCCGACGCTCCGGTGACGGTGATCGAAGCGTTGCCGACCCGCGACCACACCGAGCGGATGCTCCGGTCGATGGGGGCGACGGTTGCGGTCGACGGCCGCGCGATCACCGTCTCCCCCGCCGAGCGGCTGATCCCCGCCGACGTGACGGTCCCGGGCGACATCTCGTCGGCCGCCTTCTTCCTCGTCCTGGCCTCCCTGTCTCCGGGTTCGGAGCTGGTCGTGCGGGGGGTCGGGGTGAACCCGTTCCGGACCGGGGTGGTGGAAGTGTTGCGGAGAATGGGCGCCGACATCCGGTACGCGAACGAGCGGCTCGAGAGCGGCGAGCCGGTCGCCGACCTGGTGGCGCGCGGAGGGGACCTATCGGGGACGAGCGTCGCTCCGGAAGAGATCCCGGGCCTCGTGGACGAGGTCCCGATCCTGTGCGTCGCCGCCGCCTTCGCGGAGGGGCGGACCGAGATCCGCGGTGCGGAGGAGCTGCGGGTGAAGGAGTCGGACCGGATCGGGGCGATGGTTTCCGGCCTTTCGTCCCTGGGGGTCCGGTGCGGGGAGTACCCCGACGGCCTGTGGATCGAAGGGCCGTCCACGATCCGTCCCACCGGTCCGTGCGACAGCCGGGGAGATCACCGGATCGCGATGTCGCTCCTGGTTCTCGCCCGGGCCGCCGGCGTGAACATACTCGTGAAAGATACCGCCTGTATAGACACTTCATTTCCAGGATTTAAAGCGATACTTGAGGGTTTGTCGTCGTGAGGGGACGTCCGGTCGTCACGATCGACGGCCCATCGGGAGCGGGAAAGAGCACGGTGTCCACGCGTCTGGCCCGGGCGGCCGGCATGGTGCGCCTCGACACGGGAGCCATGTACCGCGCGTGCGCCCTGGCGGCCCGACGGTCCGGCGTCCCGTGGGGGGACGGTCGGCGGCTGGGGGAGCTGGCCCGGTCGATGGAGATTTCGTTCCGGTCGCCTTCCGGCGTGCCCGGGGTGTTCCTCTCGGGCGAGGAGGTAACCGAGGCGATCCGCGCTCCGGAGATCAGCATGGGCGCGTCGGAAGTGTCCGCCCACCTTCCGGTCCGCGAGGCGCTGGTGGCCAAGCAGCGGGAGCTGGGACGCGACGGGGGTGTCGTCCTGGAGGGGAGGGACACCGGGACGGTGGTCTTCCCGGACGCCGAGGTGAAATTCTTCCTCGACGCCGCGGCGGCCGTCCGCGCGCTTCGCAGGTACCTCGAACTTCGCCCGGGCGGGGGGCAATCGTACGAGGAGGTGCTGACCGACGTCCTCCGGAGGGACGTCGCCGACAGCACGCGGGAGCATTCCCCCCTGAAGGTGGCCGACGGGGCGGTGTACGTCGACTCGACGACGCTTTCGGTCGACGAGGTGGTCGAGCGGATGCTTTCCCGCCTCCCCAAGGCGCCCCGGTGAAGCGGATCCTGATCGCGCGCAGCGCGGGATTCTGCTTCGGCGTCAAGCGCGCCATCGCCATCGCCGACGAGACGGCGGGGAAGGAGCGGAGCGGCGGGGGCAAGGGCGGCCCCATCCATTCGCTGGGCCCCATCATCCACAACCCGCAGGCGGTCGAACAGCTCGAGAAAAAAGGGGTGCGCGTCGTCGGGACGGTCGACGAGATCTCCTGCGGGAAGGCGATCA
>JACRNP010000195.1 GCA_016234845.1 Deltaproteobacteria bacterium
AGACGATGTCCGGAAGGTGGCGGGCCCCGGCCCTCCCCTTCGACACGTTCACGTGGACGCGCGTCCCGGCGACTCCGGCCGATGTCCCGCGTTCCACCGACAGCCGGTAGCCGGAGAGCGGCACTCCCTTGAGCGCCTTCCGAAGTTCCCGCTCCGCGCCGGTCAGCGACAGGAGGGCGGCCGTCGCCATGTCCCCCGCGATCCCGGAGAAGCAGTCGATGTAGAGGAGGCGGCTCACAGCCGGTTGATGACCGAGGCGAGGACGCCGGCGCCGAAGCCGTTGTCGATGTTGACCACCGCCACCGTGGGCGCGCACGAGTTCAGCATCCCGAGGAGCGCGGCCACGCCGCCGAAGCTGGCCCCGTACCCGACGCTGGTGGGAACCGCGATGACCGGCTTGTCGGTCAAGCCCCCCACGACGGAGGCCAGCGCCCCCTCCATGCCCGCCGCCACGACGATCACACGTGCCTTGCGCAGCCGGTCCTCCTGGAGCAGCAGGCGGTGGATCCCCGCCACCCCGACGTCGAAGAGGCGATCCACCGGGTTGCCGAGGAACTCCGCCGTCACCGCCGCCTCCTCGGCGACCGGAACGTCGGACGTGCCCGCTGTGACCACTAGGACGGTCCCCTTGCCCGCCGCCTCGCGCTTTCCGTCCGGCAGGACCACGCAGCGCGCCTTCTTGTGTACGACGGCCGCCCGGAACTTCCGGCGGATCGCGCGGATCTTCTCGTCGGAGAGGCGCGTGATCAGCACCCCGGTCCCGGCGCGGCGCATCGAACGGGCGATCGCGACGATCTGCTCCGCGGATTTCCCCTCCCCGAAGATCACCTCGGGGACCCCCTGCCGGATCCCCCGGTGGTGGTCGACGCGGGCGTCACCGAGATTTTCATACGGCAAGGCGCGCAGCCGCTCGAACGCGTCGTCGACCGCCACCGCCCCGGCGGCCACCTCCGCGAGAAGCCTTTTCAGCCGGTCCTTCGTCAGGATCCCCTCCTCATTCCTTTTCACCCGGACCGGGGGCGGGCTCCCCCCCGTCCTCCTCCGTCACCCGGCGAACCCGCACCTCGAGGACCGCCCGCTCGGACACGGTCTCTGCGCGAAGGACGGCCCCGGGGACGGAAAACGACTCCCCCGGGGCGGGGATCCGTCCGGCGAGCGAAGTGAGGAACCCTCCGATCGTGGTGTAATTCCCCTCCGCGAGGCGGACGCCGAACTCCTCCGCGAACCGTCCGATCTCCATCCGGCCGGGCACGACGAACTCGTCGTCCGAGACCTTCGTATAGTATTCCATGCCGCGGTCGTATTCATCCTCGATCTCCCCGACCACCTCCTCCACGACGTCCTCCGCGGTGACGACGCCGGTCACGCCGCCGAACTCGTCCACGACGACGGCGAACGATGTCCGCGCCTCCCGGAAGCTCCGCAGCAGCTCGTCCAGCGGCATCAGCTCCGGGACGAAGAGCGCCTTCCGGAGGAACGGAAGGATGGAGGCGTCCGGCGGGCTCCCGGCGATGTCGAGCACGTGGAGGTAGCCGAGCACGTGGTCCAGGCGGCCGCTGTAGACGGGGTAGCGCGAGTAGCCGCTGCGGGCGGCGGCGAGCAGAGCCTCCCCGCACGACGCCCCCTCGGGAAGCGCCGCGACCTGCGGGAGGGGCCGGAAGACGTTCGCCACGCGGGTTTCCCCGAAGTGGAACGCCCGCCGCACCATCACCCGCTCGTGCGCCTCCACGTCCGACCCCCCTCCGCGGCTCATCCGCAGGATCAGGGCCAGCTCCTCCCGGGTGAGCAGCGCCCGCAGGGAGGGCATGCCGCCGAACGGCTTCGAGACCGCCCGGGCGATGAAGGAAACGGCGGTCACGACCGGGTACAGGAGGACCTGCGCGAACCGGATGATGCCGGCGGCCGTGCCCACCAGGCGGTCGGCGCGCTGCCGGGCGAACGTCTTCGGCACCACCTGCCCCAGGAGAATGACGAGGGGCGTGATGATGCCGACGGAGAGCCACTCCGCGTACTCCCCGTGCGCCGGAAGAAGGCGGGAAGTGGTGAGGACGCTGCCGAGCACGATGAAGATGTTGGTGGTGGTCAACGTCGTCGCGAGGACGCCTTCGGGATGGGACAGCAGGGAAAGGGCGAGTTTCGCCCCCCGCTCCCCGCGCCGGGCGCGTTCCTGGAGCCGGTGCCGGTCCGCGGAGACAAGGACCATCTCGGCCCCCTCGTACACCCCCTGGAGGAGGAGGCACAACGCGATGATGGCCGCGAGCTCCATGGCCTACGCCGGCTCCCCCGGCATCGGACGCACGCCCACCTCGACGATCCGGATCCCCTTCAGGCGCTCGACGGTGAAGGAGAACCCCGAGAGGACGATCCGGTCCCCTCCCCGCGGGAGACGGCCGAACTCGTGGAGCAGGAGATCCTCCACCGTTTCCCGATCCCGGTCCGGGAACTTCGTTCCGAACGCCTCGTTGAGGCGGCGGACCGGGGTTTTCCCCAGGACGAGGTGGGATCCGTCGGTGCGCGCCGCGATCTCCTTCTCCTCCCGGTCGTGCTCCTCGCGGATGTCGCCGAACAGCTCCTCGAGGACGTCCTCGAGCGTAACGATCCCGGCCGGCTCCCCCAGCTCGTCCACGATCAGGGCGATGTGGACCTTCCTCCGCTGGAACTCGCGAAGCAAAAGCGGCAGCTTCTTCGCCGTGGGGACGACGAACGACGGCCGTACGAGGGTTCGCCACGCCGAAGGATCCATGCCCTCGGCCGTCGAACGGAGAAGATCCTTGAAGTGGAGGATTCCCGCGACGTTGCTCCGCTCTCCCTCGTACACGGGGATCCTCGACTTGCGGTACCTCCGGTACCGATCGATCAGCTCTCCGTACGGAAGATCCCGCGGCACCATGAACACGTCCGGAAGCGGGGTCATGATTTCCCCGGCGCGCCGGTCGGTCATCTCGAAGATGTTGTGGATGAGTTCCTTCTCCCCGGGATCCAGGGTTCCCGATTCCTCCCCGACGTCCACCAGCGCCCGGAACTCGGCCTCGGAGATCGCCTCGCGGGTCTCCGGCGTGGAACCGGATCCGAGGAGCCGGAGAATCCGCTCGGAAAGCCACTCCATGACGGTCAGCAGCGGCGCCGCCGCGCGGGAGAACGCCTGGATCGGCGCGGCGACCCGCAAGGAGAAGGTCTTCGCCCTGGGCCAGACGATGCTCTTGGGGGTGATGTCTCCCAGGATGAGGATCCCCACCGTTCCCAGCGCCAGGGCGAGAACCTCGCCGTACCGCGGATAGAGGGGAAGGAGCATCGCCGCCAGGACGGAGGAGATCGCCACGTTGACGATCTCGTTCCCGATCAGGATCGTCGCGATCAGCCGGCCGGGGCGGGAGAGGAGCCGCTCGATCAGCGCGCCCCGCCGCTCCCCCTCTTCCTTCCAGCGGAGCAGGTCGACGCGGCGCAGGGCGAACAGCGCCGTCTCCGTCGCGGAGAAGAAGGCGGAGGCGAGGAACAGGAAGGGGAGGAGGAACGATTTCAAGGGAAGTGGGCGAAGCCGGACGGGAGCCCGGCCCCCTCGACCGTCGAGCCGTCCGTCCTCCGGATGCGGATGCCCGGACGCCGGGTCACCGATCCGATCGGGGTCGCGCCCGCGGGAAAGGCGCGGACGGCGCGCAGAAAGATCCCCCGCCGGGACGGACGGACCGCCATCAGCAGTTCGTAATCCTCGCCGCCGCACAGGAACGCGGCCAGCGGATCGACGCCGAGGGCGGACGACGCCTTGCGGTACGACGCGGATACCGGGAACGTCGCTTCCGTCAACTCCGCGCCGAGGCCGTCCCGTTCGAGGAGGTGGGACAGGTCCGGCAGGACGCCGTCGCTCACGTCGATCATCGAGGCCGCCGCCCCCGAAGCCCCCGCGATCAGGCCCTCCCGCCAGCGGGCCTCCGGAGCGAGGTGCGCGCGCATCGCCCGCCGTTTCCAACCGCGCGGCGCCGCGGGCCGGCCGCCCCGGAGCAGCCGAAAGCCCAGTCCCGACCAGCCCGGCTCCCCCGTTACGTAGAGGAGATCTCCCGGTCGCGCGCCCACGCGGAGGACCGGCCTCCCGCGCTCCACGCAGCCGACGACGGTCAGGGACAGGGTGAGCCGCTCCCCCCGGCACGTGTCGCCGCCCAGGAGACGCATTCCGGAAGGCGCCGCGGCGCGGGCCATGCCGCGGAACATCGCGTCGATCGAGGAGACCGGCGTCCGGGCCGGGGAGGCGAAGGCGACGAGGTAGCCCAGGGGGCGCGCGCCCATCGCGGCGAGGTCGGAGAGGTTCGCGGAGAGCGCCTTCCACCCGACCTCCTCCGGGCGGAAGTAGCGGAGCGAGAAGTGGACCTCCTCGATCAGGAGGTCGGTGGACAGGACCGCGCGTCCTCCGGGGACCCGCAGCACCGCCGCGTCGTCTCCGATCGGGATCTCCCCGCGGGTGGGGTTCCCCCCGTACTTCCGGCCGACGAGGGCGATCAGGCCGAACTCGCCCGCGTCGCGGAGCGTGGGCGCACGACCCCCGCGCGCCGTTCCGCGTGCGGGGTCGGGGTCTCCGGAGTCGTCCCGCTTCACCGCTTCTTCACCGTGCCCCCTCGGCTCTTCCCCTCGGGGGTACCCCGCCGGCGCGAAGCTCGCGGCGGGGACTTCGCACCGCGCGCGGCGCTCCGGAACGGGTTCTTCGTGAGCGCCAGGGCGAGCACGTCGTCCATGCTCCGGACCAGCGTGAAGCGCACCAGCTTCGCCTCGTGGCGTGGGATTTCCTCGAGGTCCTTCCGGTTCGACTCGGGGGCGACGACGTTGCCGATCCCCGCCCGCAGCGCCGCCAGGGACTTCTCCTTCAAGCCGCCGATCGGGAGGACGCGGCCCCGGAGCGTCACCTCGCCGGTCATCGCGACGTCGCGCCGCACCGGGATGCCGGTCAGCGACGAGACGAGCGCGGTGGCGATCGTGATCCCCGCCGACGGGCCGTCCTTCGGGATCCCGCCGGAGGGAACGTGGATGTGGATGTCGTGCCGGGCGTGGAAATTCCTCGGCAGCCCGAGCCGGGCCGCGCGCGAGCGGACGTAGGTGATCGCGGCGTGCGCGCTCTCCTTCATCACGTCCCCGAGGTAGCCGGTGATCATCACGCCCCCCTTCCCCTCCACCAGCGACACTTCGACGAAGAGGATGTCGCCCCCGGTCGGGGTCCAGGCGAGGCCCGTGGCCACGCCCACCTCGTCGGCCTCCCCCTCCGTCTCCGGGATGTGCTTGGGGGCTCCCAGGTACTTCGCGACGCCCTTCGGGGTGATGACGAACGGCCCCTTCTCCCCTTCGGCGATCTTCCGGGCCACCTTCCGGCACACCTGCCCGATCTCCCGCTCCAGGTTCCGCAGGCCCGCCTCCCGGGTGTATTGGTGGACGATGGCGAGGATCGCCTTGTCCCCCATCGCTACCTGCCCCGGCTTGATGCCGTTCTCCTCCTGCTGGCGCGGGAGGAGGAACTTCCTGGCGATCGCCAGCTTGTCGACGTCGGTGTACCCGGCGAGCTGGATGATCTCCATCCGGTCCTTCAGGGCGGGCGGGATCGGGTCCATCACGTTCGCCGTGGCGATGAACAGCGCCTTCGACAGGTCGAACGGGACGTTCAGGTAGTTGTCGCTGAAGGCGAAGTTCTGCTCCGGGTCGAGGACCTCCAGCAGCGCGGCGGACGGGTCCCCGCGGAAGTCGGCCCCCACCTTGTCGATCTCGTCGAGCATGAAGACCGGGTTGCGCGTTCCCGCCTGCTTCATCCCCTGGATGATGCGCCCCGGAAGCGCGCCGACGTACGTCCGGCGGTGCCCGCGGATCTCCGCCTCGTCCCGGATCCCCCCCAGCGACATCCGGATGAATTTCCGCCCCATCGCGCGGGCGATCGACTTCCCCAGCGACGTCTTCCCCACGCCCGGGGGACCGACGAAGCAGAGGATCGGCCCCTTCATCTTCTCCTTCAGCTTCCGGACGGAGAGGTATTCGAGGATCCGCTCCTTGACCTTCTCGAGGTCGTGGTGGTCCTCGTCGAGGATCTTCTTCGCCTTCCCGATCTGGATGTTGTCCCGGGTCTCCTTCTTCCAAGGGAGCTCCACCATCCAGTCCAGGTAGGTTCGCACCACCGACGACTCCGCCGAGTCGGGGTGCATCCCCTCGAGGCGCCGGAGCTGCTTCTCCGCCTCCTTCGCCACCTCCTCGGGCATCCCCGCGGACCGGATCTTCTCCCGGAGATCCTCGACCTCCTCCGCCTTCCCGTCGATGTCGCCCAGCTCCTGCTTGATCGCCTTCATCTGCTCCCGCAGGAAATATTCCCGCTGGCTCTTCGACATCTCCTCCTTGGCCTGGTTCTGGATCTTCGCCTGCATCTCCGCCAGCTGCAGCTCCCGGGAGAGCAGGTTGTTCACCAGCGTGAGCCGCGCGACCGGCTCCTCCTCCTCGAGCACCCCCTGCGCCTCCTCGATCTTGAGCCGCAGGTTCGACGCCACGAGGTCGGCGAGCACCCCGGGATTGTTGATGTTCTCGGTCACCATCAGGATCTCGACCGGCATGTTCTTCAAGGAGAGGATCTTCTCGATCTTCTCCCGCGAGGCGCGCATCAGCGCCTCGACCTCGAGCGACCCTTCCTTCATCGGCAGCTCGACGACCCGGTCGATCCGGACCCGAACCCCCGGCTTCCCCTCGATGAACTCGACGATCTTCCCCTTGGTCACGCCCTGGATGAGGATCTTGAGACGCCCGTCCGGGAGCTTCAGCATCCGCATGATCATCGCGACCGTGCCCATCGGGTAGAGATCCTCCGCCTTCGGGTCCTCCACGGAGGGGTCCTTCTGCGTCGCGAGGAAGATGTACCGGTCCCTCGCCAGCGCCTCGTCGACCGCGGCGATCGATCCCTCGCGTCCCACGAACAGCGGCAGGGTCATGTACGGGAAG
>JACRNP010000196.1 GCA_016234845.1 Deltaproteobacteria bacterium
GACGATGGCGGCGACCGACAGGAGGGCCAGGACGACGTCGAACGCCATGATCCGGTCGCGGAACCTCGGGGCCGCCGGGAACAGGAAGAACGTGAGGAAAAGGACCAGTCCGACATGGATGGCCCGCAGGACCTGGGCGGGTACGATCCCGTAGGCGGCGTACAGGTGGAAGAGCGACATGAGGACGCCCACCGCGACGAGAAACGTCCGGATCTTCCCCTGGAAGTGGCTGGCCGCCCCCTCTTCGGCCTCCACGAATTTTTCGGCTTCCTTCAGGGCCTCTTCGCTGACCCCGATGTCGAGCCCGGCGGTCTCCGGTCCGTTTTCCCCGGCGCGCCTGTCGGTCACCGCCTACTCCGTAGCCATGCGAGGATTCACGTCCGCCGCAATTTTCCCGCGGCCCACCGGATTCCGCGGATCGCCGGGGAGACCTCCGCCACGCGGAGCGTGATCCGGTCGCCGGGATCGCCCAGGGCTAGGAACGGGATCCGCCGGCCGCCCAAGGTCAGCGTCTGCGCCTCTTCCATGGCCACACGGAACACGATCGTCCGCATCGGGCGATTCATGGCGTGGAACGGCCGGGAGTCGCTGAATCCGAAATACTCCAGCACCGCCCCGCTTTCGCTGCGGACGCCGGTCAGGACCAGCTCCCCGCCCGGGCCCACCGAGAACTCCTCGACCACCGGCCGGCGGTAGATGGAGTGGTGGTACGTGATGGAGAACGCATCCCCCGTCTTCACGGGGTACATCGCCACGATCCCCCGACCGTCGTTCCCGAATTCGAGCACGGTCGTCGGCCGCAGGAGGAGAGCCCCTCCCGCGGCGGCCAGCAGCAGGAGGGACAGGCCTCGCGTCCGGCGCACGCAGGGTCAGTGCTTCTTCACGCCCATCTCGGCGAAATATTTCAGGGCGCCGGGATGGAACGGGATGGGCGATCCCCCCTGGAGCTGGCTCTCGAGCGAGATGTGCTGGGCTTCCTTGTGCACGGCCACGAGCTCCGGCTTCTTCTCGAAGATCGTCTTCGTGATCCTGTAGGCCAGCTTGTCGTCCAACTTCTCGTTCACCGCCAGGATGTTCCAGACCGAGAGGATGCTCACTTCCTTGTCCTGGCCGGGATACGTTTTCGCGGGGATCCTGTCCTTGATGTACATGGGCCCGTATTTCTTCACCATGGCGGGGATCGCGTCGGAATGGTCCAGGAGCTTGATCTTCTGGCCCGGGGTGGCGCCCAGGTCGACCACCGCCGCCGTGGGAAGGCCGCCCGACCAGATGAAGGCGTCGATCTTGTTGTCCTTGATCGCGCCCACCGATTCCGCCACGCTCAGCTTCTCCCGCTTGACGTCCTTCTCGGGGTTGAGGCCGTACGCCTCGAGGAGGCGAAGCGCGATGAGTTCCGTCCCGCTTCCGGGCGCGCCGGTCGAGATCCTCTTCCCCTTCAGGTCGCTCATCTTCTCGATGCCTCTGCCCTGGACGGTCACGACCTGGGTCTTGTTGGCGTAGAGGACGACGATGGCCCGCAGGGGAACCTTCCCCGGGAATTTCCCGGTGCCGTTGAACCCCTCCCAGGCGCTGTCCGACATGGTGAAGGCGATGTCCGCCTTGCCGGCGCCGATGAGCTTCAGGTTGTCGATCGAGGCGCTCGTCACCTCCGCGGTGGCCGCGATGCCCGGCAGATGCTTGGACAGCACGTTCGCGACGGCCCCCCCCAGCGGGTAGTACACGCCGCCCGTTCCGCCGGTGACGACGGAAAGGCGCGTCTTTTCCTCCGCCATCGCCGGGAGGGCGAAAAGCGCCAGGGCGAGCGACAGAACGGCCGGAACGGACCGCTTCATAGGAATCCTCCTTAGTCCCGTTAAAAGTCGGTAGATAATAAAACACGAGTATAAACCGAAATGGCGCCCGAAACGATCCGGAATAACGAGATGCCTATTCGGCGACGATCCGTTCCTTCAGAACGGCGGCGGTATGCTCGCCCAGGAGGGGCGGAGGAAGCCGGTACTCGACCGGCGTCCCCGAGAACTTCATGGGCGATCCGATCAGCCGCACCTTCCCGGCGGCGGGGTGGTCCATCTCGACGATCATTTCCCTTGCGGCGGCGTGGGGATCGGCCAGGACGGCGTCCACGGAGTGGATCGGGCCGGCCGGGATCCCTTCCCTCCACAGGTTTTCGATCCAGAAGGAGCTGTCGCGGCCCGGGAAGATCTTCTCCAGCAACGGGATCAACTCTCCCCGGTTTTTCACCCGGTCGGGATTGGTCGCGAACCGCGGGTCCGAGGCCAGCTCCCGGGCGCCCGCGATCTCGCAGAATTTCCGCCACTGGCCGTCGTTCCCGATTCCGACCGCGATGCGCCGGTCCTTCGCACGGAACACCTGGTAGGGGACGATGTTCGCATGGGCGTTTCCGTAGCGGCCGCCGACCTCCCCCGAAACGAGGTAGTTGCTCCCGACGTTGGCGAGCCAGGAGATCGCCGAGTCCATGAGCGAAAGGTCGATGCGCTGCCCCCGCCCGCTCCTGTCGCGTTCCCGGAGCGCCGCCAGGATCGCCACGGCGGCGTACAGTCCGGTCGTAAGGTCCACGGTCGCCACGCCGAGCTTCATCGGCTCCCCGCCGCTCTCCCCCGTGATGCTCATCAGCCCGCTCATCGCCTGGATGATGAAATCGTACCCGGGGACTTCGCGGTAGGGCCCGGTCTGTCCGTACCCCGTGATGCTGCAGTAGACGAGGCGCGGATTCCTTCCCTTCAGCTCCTCGTACCCCAGCCCCATCTTCGCGGCAACGCCGACGCGGAAGTTCTCGACCACGACGTCGCTCGCGGCCGCGAGATCCCGCGCGATCCCCGCGTCTTCCTCCGTCTTCAGGACCAGCGCGACGCTTCGCTTGTTCCGGTTGACGCAGAGGTAGTACGCCGATTCGCCGGCCGCGAACGGGGGGCCCCATTCCCGCGTGTCGTCCCCCGTCCCCGGCCTCTCCACCTTGATCACGTCGGCCCCCAGGTCGCCGAGGATCATCGTGCAGAAAGGCCCCGCGAGGACCCTCGAAAGATCGACCACGCGGATCCCGCTCAACGGACCGGCCATGCGCGCCTCCTCCACCCGTCTCCCGTCGTTCCCCGTCGATTCAAAGCGCAAGCGGCCGGGCGAGATCCTCGCCCGGAAGGGTCCGGTCCAGGACCGCCCGGAGCTGTTTCGCCGCGTCGGGGGAGAGAGCGGCGCCGGGGTGCCGCACCCGCCCGCCCGCAATCAGCCCCCGCATCCGGAGGATCTCCTTCCGGACGGCCACCCCCGGCTGCTGCTCGAACACGATCAGCGGAAGAAATCGCCGGTAGAGCGCCCACGCGTCGTCCATCCGGTTCTCCCGGACCGACTTCACGATGGCGATCAGGACTTCGGGGAAGGCGAACCCGGTCATGAAGCCGGAGCTTCCGCATTCGAGGTCGAACATTCCGTAGAGCGCCCCCAGTCCCGTCAGGATGGGCACCTTGCGGCTCGTCATACCGCGGACCAGCGCGGCGATTCTCGTCGGCGTGGGAGGCGCCTCCTCCTTGATGCACGCGACCCCCGGGATCTCCCGGACGATCCGGAGCAGCAGCTCGACCGACATGTGGACTTCGGTGGAGGCGGGGTGGTCCTGGACGACGACCGGGATGGAAATCCCCCCGACCGACCGCCGGAAATATTCGAAGACGCGATCCTCGTTCGGAACCGGCTCCCTCGACGGCGTCACCATCACGGCTGCCGCCCCGAGCGACTCCGCCATCCGACTGAGCGTTCCCGTCGCGGCGGACCCCTTGTGGCTGGTCCCGACGATCACCGGGATGCGCCCCCCGGCGGCGGCCACCGCGGTCCGGATCAGCCGTTCCCGTTCGGCATCGACCATCCGTCCGGATTCGCCGAGGACGCCGAGGATCGTCACGCCATCGACCCCGATGTCCGCCATGAAACGGACCAGGCGGCCGAACGATTCCAGGTCGACGTTCTCTTCGTCGTCGAACGGTGTCGCGAGAATCGGATAAACCCCCTCGAAATTCCCCTGTGGCGGCATGGGCGGACTCCTCCGGGCGACGGACCCTTTTCCTGGGCGATCCCGGTCATTATACCCATGCCGAAGATTCAATCCTGCATGGGGGAAAACCTCCCGCGTGCGTTGGCCGTAAGATCGTTGCTCCGGATCGCATGACGATCGTCTCGATCCGCGCTTTATCGGGGTGAGAAGGAGGATTTGTATTGCGCGTTGTTGACGCGGGATTCCCCTTGCAGTATGATGCTTTTCCTCCCGGACGCGCCCTTAGCTCAGCTGGATAGAGCACTTGACTACGAATCAAGTGGCCAGAGGTTCGAATCCTCTAGGGCGCGCCATTCTTCCGTTGTCGCGCAATGCGAGGATTCGAAGTGGCCGAATCCTCCAGGGTGCGTCGTCCCTTTGAATGAGTTGGCTTCCCCGCAATGTTCGGCACACGACGCGCTGAATCTTTTGACAGGATTGACCGAGGTAATATGGTATGGACAAGCGCTGGGACAGGACCAGACTGCTCAAGGAAGGGAAGGAATTGTCCGCCTTCCTGGCACGACATGCCTTCAATCAGATTCCGGGCATGAGCGCTGTCGCGGCGCTGATCGTCGGTTCGTGGGTCGCTTCGACATTCACCACCTCTCCCTTCAGGGCGTTCATGGCCAGATGGGGTCTCATGAAGGGGGGCAGGCACGTCGTCAGCGGCAGCACCTACCAGTTTCTCTCCGTTGTCCTGCCGATCCTCGTGGCGGCGGTCACCGCATACGCGGTCAGCAAGATTCTGAAAGTCGTTCGTGAACAACAAATGCAGAAGAACATGATCAGGGTCTCGCAGCTTGGAGAAGAGATTCAGGTCCTCGTCAACGACAGGCTCGCCATCCTGGAAAAAGCGAAGGAGGCCGGACTGCTCTCCCCCGGGGAGTACCTCACGAAAAAGGCGAATCTGTACAACGAATATGCCAGAATTTCTTCCTCCCGGATCAAGGATCTGCTGATCGGCAAACTCACCAGCTGACGTATCCGGAATTCCAGTTCCGTCATCGTCATCGGCACGGATCCGGA